>JAHYJP010000337.1 GCA_019429055.1 Bacteroidales bacterium | reverse complement strand
ATCGTGGCAGCAAGATCAATGAAAAAAGGGCATGTGATTAATGATGATGATCTTGAATTTAAGAGACCGGGAACAGGTATTGCTCCTGATCAGGCTGATCTTTTGATGGGTAAGATATTACTGCGGGATATACAGGAAGATGAACTCATTTCATGGAAAGATTTAATACAGGCATAAACTCATGATAGCTATTATTCCAGCCAGAGGAGGTTCAAAAGGATTACCCGGCAAAAACATTCTGCCCTTTTGCGGCAAACCATTGATTGCCTGGACCATTGAAGCTGCCCTTGCATGCAAATCTCTGGACAGGGTTATTGTATCAACAGATTCGGAAGAGATTGCTGATACAGCAAGAACTTATGGTGCGGAGGTTCCGGGCCTGAGGCCCAGGGAACTGGCTCTTGATAACTCCAGCGCCATTGATGTTTATATATATCTTTGGAAGAAACTTACCGGTAAGGCCAAATCCGATCCGGTTCCCTTTGTGGTTTTGCAACCCACATCACCCTTGCGCACAACCGAAGATATTAACACTGCCGTGAAACTTTTCCATGAGAAAAAGGCCGATTCAGTAATTTCTGTTTCTGAAGCAACTCATCCACCGGTATGGGCAAAGAAAATTGATGAAAAAGGTGTTTTGAGAAATTATTTTGAAACATCTCAATCTCTTTTTAACCGCCAGCAAATTCCGGTTGCTTACATGCCAAACGGAGCGGTTTTTATACTCAAAAATGCACTCGTGGCAAAAAACAGAAATTACTATTCTGATAAAACCTATCCCTATCATATGCCTTATGAACGTTCATTGGATATTGATAACATATGGGATTTCCGAATTGCAGAATATATTATGAATTTTCATTTGAATAATAAGAAATGAAGCCGTTACCATCCAATAATACTGTCGGAGAGAGTATATACTCATTGATAACCGAATTGTTTCCCATAACCAGGAGCATTACCGGTGAAGGTGTGCGTCAAAGTCTGGAAATTATTAAAACGCATCTTCCCGAAATGAAGATTGAAGCTATACCATCAGGTGAAAAAGTACTGGACTGGGAAGTGCCCAATGAGTGGAATATCAGGGAAGCATGGATAAAAGACCCTGATGGGAAAAAAATTGTTGACTTTCATCAAAACAACCTTCATGTAATGGGCTACAGTGTGCCGGTTTCAGAAACTTTGACACTTGACGAGCTGAAAACCAGTCTGTATACTCTTCCGGAGCAACCTGACTTTATCCCTTACAGAACAAGTTATTATAAGCCCGATTGGGGTTTTTGCCTTACTCATAAACAGTTTGCATCTCTTAAACCCGGCAATTATCAAGTACTCATTGATTCTGAAATCAAACCAGGGGTTTTAAATTATGGTGAGCTATACCTGCCCGGTGAAACAGACCAGGGATTTCTGTTTAGTTGTTACATCTGTCACCCATCTATGGCAAACGACAGCCTTAGCGGGGTCGGTCTCCTGACTGAGATAGCAAAAGTCCTTAAGCAAAAGAATAATTACTATTCATACAGATTTCTTTTTATACCCGAAACCATAGGCTCAATAACGTGGTTAGCCAAAAACAGAAACAATCTGGATAAAATAAAATTTGGCCTTGTTGCCACATGCCTGGGTGATCGGGGTAATTTTACATATAAAAGATCACGACAAGGTATCGCTGGAATTGATCAAATAGCTGAATATGTATTAAAAAACTCCGGATACTCATTTATCATTGAAGATTTTTTTCCGCTTGGCAGTGACGAACGGCAATTTTGCTCTCCCGGCTTTAACCTGCCTGTAGGGTCTCTTATGAGAAGCAGATATTGGAAGTTCCCGGAATATCATAGCAGTGGAGATAATCTTGATTTTATAACCCCAGGGGCATTGGGTGAAACTTTCAGCATATACCTGAGAGTTATTGAAATTGCCGATAAAAATTTCAACTATGAGAACCTGAAGCCCCATGGAGAGCCTGCGCTCGGAAAGCGCGGAATTTACCGAAACGAGAGAATACTGGCTGATTTTCCGGATATTCAGCAGGCCTATTTGTGGGTTTTGAATTTCTCCGACGGAAACCATGATTTGCTGGATATTGCAGAAAAATCAGGTTTGTCATTTGATGTTATTGCAGAAGCTGCCACAATCCTGGAAAAACATGATCTACTCAGAAAAC
>JAHYJP010000336.1 GCA_019429055.1 Bacteroidales bacterium | reverse complement strand
GAATGGTTAATTAGTCATTGGTCATTGGTCATTGGTCATTGGTCATCGGTCATTGGCCGTGTCCGCTTACCAGCGGATGTTGGCCGTGTCCGCTTACCAGCGGATTTGGTTTAATTGGTCATCGTTCACTTGTCTTTGGTCATTGGTACTCGGTAAAGTCAATGTCAATGCCTTCATATCTCGTCAATAGCTGCGGCAAGGTCAGGGTTTCAAGGTCAAGTTCTTTGCATATTGCAGGTATTTTTTTGAATAGCTTGTGTCAATTACTACTTTCATTGCAAGTACTTATCCAGTTTGTTGGGTGAAATATTTAACGTTTTACAAACGTCATATTCGTTAATTATTCCTTCATAGAATGCCGCTTGAATGGTTGAAACGAGCAATGGCGAATTGATTGGCTTTGGTGTTGAGCCACCTTTATTTATTCCCTGTAATTTCTCCAGCTCCTTTTGCCTTTTTTCTTCTTCCTGCCGCCTGCGGTATTGCTCGGCCAGGTCGGCTTTCACAATGTTGTAGTTGCTTTGTGAGATTTTTTTTTGAAACAGGAGCCTCGTAAACAGCGCCATCTTGCTCAGGTGCGTATTTTTTGAAATGCTTTCTATAACATCAAAATGATAGTCGTTGCTTCCATCGGCCCTTTCTAACCCCTCCAAAGCTTTATCAAACTCACCTGCCAGAAAATAATAAGCGAAATCATTGCACCACCTTTCTACTGCTGATAGTTTTTTGTTTGCCAGATCAGCCAGGTCGAGTTGCTCAATTTCCTCTTCATTGATCAGGTAGTGACCCAATTCGTGCGCAAGGGTAAAAACCTCCCTCCGGAAAGCAGTTTGCTGTCTTTTAAGCACAATAACATTAGGCTGCAAAAAGAACCCGTCAATATTTGCCTTCTCCTTTTTATTCCAGGTTTCAACAAACTCAAAAACAAGGATATTGTTTTCGGCAAGCTTCCCGATGAATGCCCTCAGGAATTCTTTAGGTAAAGGGTTGAAGTCGGGGTATAAGTCTTTTCTTACCTGCCTGGCCACTGCCTTCGGATCCTGATGAATGGTAAAAACAGGCAAGGTTCTTTCAATATTCAGCTCTGCCAGTTTAGAAATGGCCGAGAGGGAAATTTTAAATTCCTCAAATTGATTTACAATTTTCTTAGCCCCGATATTCAGATCCGCACCAAATCTTGGTTTCCTGAAAAATATGCTGGCGTCTTTATTAACCTCGGGCGATTTGGGGTCAAGATAATAGTGAAGTCCTTTATTGAAAACCTTGTCAATGCGTTTTAAATGGTTAATGTTTATTTCATTGGCAAAAATGTCAACTTTAGTCAAAGGTTTGGTAAGCCCTTCACTAATAAGCAAAAGCAATTCGTCCACGGTCATTTTGTATAATGCCAGCAGATATTTTAACCTTGCTATGTTTTGTTCTACTTTCAAGAAGACAATCCCGGTTTTTTGGCAAATTTACAATTTTTTGCTGCTTAATGCTTTCGCGCCCTCGCTTCGCTCGGTTGGTGGGTTGGTGGATTAGTAGATTGGTAAATTAGTAAATTGGTATTGGGTATTGGGTATTAGGTGTTAGGTTTCTCAATAATGAAGCAATATTCCATCATATCCTCCCCTGATTTCCCTTAACCATTCGTCAGGGTTGGTTTTTCCCAGCCAGGCTTTTTTGGCCTTTTCTCTCAGGCCTTTCAGGTACTCCTCATCGTAATTGCGCTGATAGTCAATTAATTCAACAAACGACAAAGAACTGGTGTCAATCTGGCCGGTTTCCGAATGCTGTTTTCCGGTAGCCCTTATCCCAAAGGTTTTATAGAGCAGGTTTTCATCGTACTTCTCCAGGAAGCTAATGGGCGTCTTAATGATTACCGTTCCGAGCTCATCCGTTACAATATGAATGTTGGCCTTATCTTTTCCGCCGGCATTGGTCACCTTGCCATAAAAGTAAAACTCGGCATCAGCCCAGAATGCTTCGGTGCGGTAATACCTGGTGTTTGGGTCAATGGTTATCTCATTGGTCATCAGCCATAGGTTTATTGCTTACTGCCATCGCTTCCTTGGTTTTTCGAATCATAAGTTTCTTGAAGATCCTTCAGGTTTTTATTCCGGTCAAAATCATGGATTTTTTTACTGTTTTCTCCTTTTTCCAGTTCATTAATCAACGACCTCGCCCTGATCTTTT
>JAHYJP010000335.1 GCA_019429055.1 Bacteroidales bacterium | reverse complement strand
AGGGTACTATCCACAAACCGTTTCATATACACTTGAAGTTTTTGAATCCGGCTCTCAACAAGCTTTCCGAAGACTTGAAAATTTAACTGATACTTTTGCGGTTGTTACCGGGCTTAAATTCAGCACGGATTATCAATGGAGGGTAACGGCTCAAAACCAGTTTGAAACGGTTATCAGTGATCTGCATGATTTTTCAACGATGGCTTTTCCGGAGAATCCGGTGATTTACGCCAAACGCGTCGAAGGGATTTCCCAGATCTTTGTTACCGATATCAATGGTTCGTCGCACAACCAGATAACCCACAATAATTACCACAGCTGGCGTCCGTTGTTGAATCCGCAAAATGATTATGTAGGATTTCTTTCCTCCAGGGATTTAAATCCTCAATTGTACACCATGGATATAAATGGTGATAATATCATTAAACTCACCAATGTTCCAACCGGAGGTTATTTTAACAAAGGAGTAGGTTTCTCATGGTTACCCGATGGCGAAAGGCTGGTTTTCTCTTCTTACAACCGCCTTTACCGCATCAATAAGGATGGTACAGGGTTGTCAGTTATTGTCTCAATTAATCCGGAACGACATTTCCGGGAGGTTGACTGGAGCCCCGAGAACGACAAGATTGTAGCACTTACAGTGGGGGTTAACCGTTACGAAGCAAGGATTGTGCTTATGAATACCAATGGTTCGGGTATGGTGGAGATTGTATCGGGTTTGCAGGGAGCGCTGGAGAATCCGAGCTTCTCATCCGATGGGCAGCATATACTGTATACATATGATGTTTCGGAAAACCAGTCAAGTGATGGCCGCCAGCTTGATGCACGTATATTCAGATATTCCCGCGATTCCGAAGAAATTACCGATCTTTCGCAGCACAAGCCTGCCGGCACCAATGATCTTGTGCCGCGTTTTACCAATAATGATAATCAGGTTGTGTTTTATAATGCTCGAAATCTTGCTGGCTCCAGTCGCAATCTTTATATTATGCCTCCTGAAACTACATCGGCAAACCAAAGAGTATTGCTTGCTGAAGATGTGGAAATGCCCGACTGGTAAATATTAGCCTGATCAAATGCCCTTCAGCCTTTTCAATTCATTGAAATGATCAATGGATTGTTGTTCAAAACGTTCGCGTGAGGTTTTTCTGTATTCATCGTATTCTACCTGCAGTTCTTTCAGATCTTTGGTTTTTTGACGCGTAATCTTGTTTGATCTGAAAAACATGATAAATGCTGCAAATGCAAGAACGGCAAGTATGCCAATAACAGACCATAAGAGCACATTGTAAAAGGTTTTACTCACCGGCAGACCCAGTAAAAACAGGCTGTCCCTATCCAGGATGGCCTGATCACGTTCGGCTTCCATTTCTACCAGTAACAGGGCCATTGCGTTCTTTTCTGCCACAGCCTGTTCCTTATGTTGAATTTCTGCAGCAATTTTCTGGTAAGCCCGGTTCAGAGAATCTATCGAATTGCGACGGATTTTCTGGAACATATCTTCGCGGATGGCTCTGAAATTATTATAAATCCTGGTCTCGTCATGCAAATATTTGTATTGTTCATCCAGGGTAGCTTCATTTAAAACATCGGGAAGATTTTGTGAAGCAGAAGGGTTTACATTAAGAAGAATCAGGACTAAAATTAATCCTGCCAGCTGAAAAATTTTACTGAATTTCATGAGAACAATCTGTTTTGAAAATTATTTTTGCGGTTTATTTTTGCAAAAGAAAAGAATACACTTATAATTTCCAACAGGGTTTTTACGGCTTTATTGCAGGGAGGTATACTTAATGGAAATAAATTCCGGAAAATTATTTCTGTGGCAACAGATCAGTCTGGTTGGTATTGTGTATAAAATCAATGGACAATTCATTGAAAACATCAGGTTTTTCAATATTTACAACGTGTCCGCATTTTTCAATTACTGCCAGTGATCGGGTTTTATATTTCTTTACCAGGTCTTTTACAGGTTCCAGCAAAATATAATCCTGTTCGCCCATAACATAAAGTATGGGAATACCCGGATCTTCTGATTCCATGCGCTTGAGTTTGGCTGTAAGGCGCGTGGTAAGTTTAAACCATCTGATAAATTCGTGACGCGCCAGTTTGCGGGCTTCCCTTATAAAAACACTTCTGGATTCCTCATGCTGATCCATGGGCATGATTATGAAGGCAAA
>JAHYJP010000085.1 GCA_019429055.1 Bacteroidales bacterium | reverse complement strand
GCAAGGGCAAATCCAATCATCTTTAAAAGGAAAAGAATAAGAAAGTGTGTTCTCACAAAACATAATTCTGTTTTCTATAGAGACTCAAGATCACAAGTTGAGATACTTAGAATTTATGATACGAGACAAGATCCTGACTCTCTCTCTTTTTAACGGTCGACAACCTAACACAGACAATGGGTAAGTTGTTCCCCGCCTAAGCGGGAATTGCGTCGGGTAACATGCCACCCCTGCAGGCTGGCTCCATCGCTAAAATTGCCTGCCAGGCAATTTCTTTACGCTCGGCCCTCAATATTGCCGGGCCATTAGCTGGCATTTAGGCCGTATTGCAAATATGACACATCATGAGAAAACTTCTACTCCTTTTCAGCTTTTTAGCAAACGTGACAGCTTCCTACTGTCAGGACGAAATGAAAATCTGGAAAGAATTTCTAACTCTGGTCAAAAACAATAAAATGACCACAGACAGGATCAAACCTCATGACCAACTGGGGGATAAATTCAAACCCATTCTACTCAGCTACCTGGACAGTGTCCGGATTCAAGCTTCTCCTTCAGACTGGACAAATACTCCGGAGGTTATAAAAACAGATTATCGAATTCAGTTTCTGGTTCCCTGGTCAACTCGCGGACAAAAGACTGATTACTGTTTTTCCTTTGTAGTGACTGATAATCAATGGTATTTCCAGCACCTGGAGAGCATCTTCATCCGACTTGACAAAACCTCTCCCCCTCCTGTCTCATCATTCCCGGATATTTCCGAACCTCAGAAAGCCTGGGCAAGGGAAGAAATCTATTGGTCATTCATTATTCAGAATATGTACCTGCCTGTCGCTAAAGAATTGGGAAAGGAATATGCTCTTAGTCTTTTAAAGGATGGAGGCGGTTATTATGTAGCAGCCAAAACATGGGTGCCATTTGCCACAGCTCAGAAAGCTTTTATTCTTTACCTCTGCTGGGAACAAGGAAACCTAAGGGGTAACAACGTAACTCTGGAATCTCTGTCAGATACACAGGCCACTGTAATGCTAGAAACGATATTCTTTTACCTTTATAATATTGCAGGTCATATTAAAACAAGGATCTCAATCGAGGATTATAAACAAATCTTTGAGACAAACTGGCAAGACAGAGCTAAAAGCGCAGGATGGAATCTTGACATTAACTATTCACCGGATTATAAAGTAACATTCAACTTCTGTCGGGACAAATAAAGAAACCAGCTAACACGTACGGTGCAATTATTTGAGTTGACAGGAAGGTATCTTACTTCTAAATTGATGCGAGTGAGACAGAAGTCAGGCCATATTGCCAACTGATAGCAAAAATTGCACCCGGACAGATACCTTGACCATTTAATGCCCATTTTAACTTCCCTTAACAATCAATACTCCTTAATTATGAAAAATCTTGCATCAATTGTGCTGATTGTTCTCCTCTGTTCCTGCGGTAGAAGTAAGAATCTTACACCGGTGGATGAAGTAATAAGAATTGATCTCCTTTCAGAGGCAGACATGACTCTGTCTGACATTTCTGAAATCGCTTCAGGTATTGAATACATACCACTGCAGACTACCGATAGTTCTTTAATAGGTCGTATTGATAAGGTAGTAATTACGGAAGATAACATCTACGTAAATAACAGGGGATCGGAAATAATATGCTTTAACAAAATCGGGAACTTCATTAGTAAACTTTCAAAACGGGGTAGAGGACCAGGGGAATACGCGTCTATTTGGGATTTCGATATAAGCTCCGATAGTAAAAAGCTGATATTACTATCAAATGGAAAAATCCTTCTGTACAATATAGTTGGTAATGAATTTATATTCTCCAAATCGGTAGATCTTTATGAAGGAGTTCTAAGGACCTCATTCATCCCTGGTACTGATAACATTTTATTATCAAATGGACCCTGGTTCGGAAATGAAACCTCACTTAATCTGGTTGTAAACTTAGATGGAGATACACTTTTATTAAAACCAAACTGCTACAAATATGAAAAATCAGGTGCCGGATTTAGGGCGATAAATGATGCTATCCAATACAGACTTGGTGATAAAATCTGCTTTAAAGAAGGATTCAGTGATACTATTTTTTATGTTAACAGCAAATCAGACCGGCATTCTCCTCATCTGATTCTTGACTCTCACGGAACTGTCCCTCCTCCTATAGTCAGAGGGGACATGGAGTATGCAAAAGCTCATGCAGGCGAATTTTCCTCAGTTGCAATAGCTTACGAAGTGCCCAGATACATCTTCTACTATTATATGTATAAAAGCACGCGCCATAAAATCTTATATGACAAAGTATCAAATAAAAAATATGAATTAGCACTTGAAAATGCAATCGCAGATGACCTTAACGGCGGTCCCAATATCGATTTAAATATGCAGAATTGTACTGGCGCATATTTTTATTCATCAGTTGATGCATTTATATTCAAGAAACATATACAAAGTGATGCTTATACCAATGCTGCTGTCAAAGAACAGAAAAAGAAAGTGGAACTTAAGGGAATTGCTGATTTAATTAAAGAAACTGACAATCCACTTCTAATTATCGTCACTCCGAAGGACTAATCCATCTTATTGATATATACCGTAATAACTCTTGCTGATACGAACAATATGGCTAAGTTGTTCCCCGCTGCGCGGGTCAAGTTGTCACACTTTCTGCCCCGCCTGTGGCGGGGTACCTGCCCGCCAGCTGGCGGGAGCCGGGATGCTTCCTCTAGTAACGCTTACTAAATTATATCGCCGGTCCGTCAGTCACGATTCGAGCCACCACTGACTATTTTGCGTTTAAGGCTATAACCTTAAAATATATTTGCATATTTCAGGCTTTAGCCTTATTTTTGAATTCTGGATTTAAGACTATAACCTCATGAAAAAACAAAAATTAATAATGGAACAATTGGATACTAAGATTCTTCTTCTTAAAAAAGTTGAAAATATAGTAATTCCACCTTCAGGATGGGTTTATTCAATCAGACAAGCTCTTGGAATGTCGTTGAGGCAACTGGGGAAAAGAATGGGTATTACACCACAGAGTGTTAAAGAAATGGAGGAAAGAGAACAAAATGAGACAATTTCCATTAAAGTCCTGAGGCAATTTGGTAAGTCTTTAAACCTTAAACTCATTTACGGATTTATACCCCTAAGTGGGAACCTTGAAGATATTATTGAACAGCGAGCCTATGAGTTAGCAATGGAAATTGTAAACAGGACTTCAATCTCCATGAAACTTGAAGATCAAGAAAACAATCCCGCAAGGATTCAGAAAGCAATCAAAGAAAAAGCAAATGAGATTAAAACTGAAATGCCTAAGTACTTATGGGATTAAAAATTGAATACATTGAAGGACAGACTCCTCTTGATGAGGATGAGAAAGAAGGGCTACTGGTAAAAACAATATCAACAAGGGGTGAACTGGATGAATTTGAGCAATTAAACATTCAATCTGCTATAGAATGGTCTTTAAAAAGGAAATTCGATAAGAAACAGTTTTTGACAGAAGACTTTCTTATGCTAGTTCATAAAAAGATGTTTGGTGAGGTTTGGGCTTGGGCTGGAACTAAAAGAAAATCAAATAAAAACATTGGTGTGGATAAAACACAGATTTCCATAGAAATCAGGAAACTTATCGATGACTGTAACTTCTGGATAGATCACAAATCATATAGTGACGAGGAGATTTCTATCCGATATAGCCATAGATTAGTAAAGATCCATAAACGAAACCTGATAGCCAAGAAACTTGCCAGGGAATCAAGACTAGTTAGAAATGAGTCTCTGACTGTTCTCGCTGAATTTGAATCGCTGAAAGATGAGAATTAAGCAATTCGATATCTGGATTGCTGACCTCGAACCACAACGTGGGACTGAGAGTGGCAAAGTGAGACCCGTTCTTATAGTTCAGACTAATCTTCTAAAGGATCATCCTTCAACAGTTGTCTGTCCTGTCACAACAAACTTATCTCCCGCAAGTGACATATTACGAGTTCATGTAAAAAAGGGAATTGCTAATCTAAAAATAACTCAGACATAATGATTGATCAGATTCGGGTAATTGAAAATAGGAGGTTAACTGAGAAAGTTGGTGAACTTCCAAATGATATTCAAATAAAAGTAAAAGAAAACATCAAAATAATCCTGGACCTGGAATAAAAAAAAAGTACACCAGCTAGAACTGACAATGGGTAAGTTGTTTCCCGCCTGAGCGGGATTTCGCCTCCACCCAGTGCCACCAGAACAAACAAAAAATAGTACTTTCAGATAATAAATAAACCTTTAATACTAATGAAAAAAATCTTAATTCTAATTTCAGTAGTCCTTTTAGTCTCATGCAAAAAAATGGATCATTATGAAATTGCTGGCATAGTTCGGAATATCCCCGACAATACGATAATAAGCCTTTTTGAAATTTCTGATAATGTTGGTAGTATTGTTGCCACTGATACTATTATTAATGGCGAGTTCAGGTTCGAGGGTACATTATCAAGGAGGCCGACGAAGATGAATTTAATGATACCGGACAGACTTCATTTCGCCGGATCATGTACTTTCTGGGCAGACCATGAAAAAATAAAAATAACTGGTACGGACAAGTACTTATCAACCTGGAACGTTTCCAGCAACTTACCAGAACAAAAAGTCACAAATCTGTTTAACACAAAGACTGAGGCTCAAATGAGAATAATCGACAGTTTATCTCTCACCCTGATGGCTGATCAAAGAAATAGAGAACTTCAAGTCTCAATAATGCATAAAATTGATTCTATTTCAAAATTGATGCAAAGAGATAAGTTTGAAGTCCTTAAAAACAATATTAATAGCTTAACCTCACTTAATGAACTTTATCAGATAGCTGAGTTCAGTTCCATTGATAAACAAGAAATAAGGACTCTGTTTGAAAAATTCGATGACAAGTGGAAAAATACTCTTTTAGGAGAAGGTATATTGGCAAAACTGGATAAACCTGTTCCTCCCAAAATTGGCGATAAAGCTGTTGACCTTAAACTCTATGATATAAATGGGAAATCGGCTAAATTATCTGACTTCTCGGGAAAATATATCCTTTTAGATTTTTGGAGCCTGGCTTGTTACCCGTGCATCCTGGCTGCTCCTGAATTAAGAGAAATTAATGAGGTTTATAAAGATTTTCTTACAATCGTTGGTATTAGTATGGATGTCAATCCCGAATTATGGACCCAGGCTACAAAAAGAGATAGCATTACCTGGAACAATCTGTCAGATGGTAAAGGATCATACGCAGGAGCCTCCTCATTATATGGTATTTCCGGAATGCCAACATATATATTAATTAGTCCGGCAGACACTATAGTTGAAAGATGGCAAGGATTTAGCAGTGGCATCTTCAAAGAAAAATTAAATAAGTATATAGCCTTAAAATAAATCCTGACTTAATGAACCCTCTGGTATCTTTTGACAAATCCCAGATTGCCCCATGTGGCATGAATTGTGGAACATGCATGGCATATTTACGAGATAAAAATACCTGCCCTGGTTGTAGGGTATACTCTGATGATAAAGCGGTTTCTGTCCGTAGATGTATAATTACAAAGTGCGAATACCTGTCCAGGACAACATCAAAATTTTGTTATGACTGTGAAAAATATCCATGCCAAAGAATGAAACAACTTGACAAAAGATACCAGACAAAATACAGGACAAGTTTTATCGAGAATCTGACGATGATTAAGGAAGAAGGAATTTCTAATTTCCTTGCATTCGAATCAAAAAGAAGGACCTGCTCAAAATGTGGATCAATAATCAGTGTTCATCGAGATAGCTGCACTACTTGCTCGAAAGACAAAAAATAAATAAGAAAAGAAATCGAAATATGGAAACCCAAAATCAACGAATCGCAAAAATAACTTTCGCTTCAGTATACCCTATGTACCTGGCAAAAGTTGAGAAAAAGGGCAGAACAAAAGCCGAACTGAATCAGGTCATCGAATGGTTAACCGGCTACGATAACAAGAAACTACAAGAACTAATAAAGGAAAATGTAACATTTAAAACATTCTTTCAAAATGCTACTCTGAATCCTGATGCGCACCTGATCACCGGGTTAATCTGTGGTTATCGCGTAGAAGAGATCGAGGATCCTCTTACGCAACAGGTGAGGTATCTGGACAAATTGGTAGATGAGCTGGCGAAAGGAAAAAAGATAGAGAAGATTTTACGTAGCTAATACAACTATACTGCACAATAGAATGAAACATTTCATGGAGACAGGTAAAAACTGCCCGAAATGCTAACACGGACATTGCTAAAGGTAAGTTGTTCCTAACCTTGCGGGAGCTTGTCACACTTTTTGCCCCGCCCGGGCGGAATTTCTCCTCTGCCGGTAATGGGATCCTCAACCTTTGATCCTGCACCCAAGAAAAATTTGTGCCTGGATTAACATTTCCGAAAGAGAGTTTATAAATGTCCTGTCTGTGGAAAGTACCATCTCACCTCTCAGAAAAAATATTGATTATTAAATAATATCCCGGTAAATCATCAAAACATTGTTTAGCCAAATAGCACCACTGAATGATTCTTCAGTATATATCTCCCATTCCATTTTTTTCAATCTCAAACAGGGCAATTCTACCGGACAATCATACTTATAGGCAATAATTCGTTTATTTTCAAAGAGAATCAATTTCAGATTCGGGTAACAGGTCTTTATCGAATCAATGGAACACAGACAGTTAAAAGTTTCTCTCCATAAAATGTGATAGGCTCTCTCACCTTTCACACAGTTAAACTCTACAGATGGTTTTTTCATATCAATTGAGTGTTTATTTCAGTTTAATACGAATAGGCATGAAATTGTTACCTGATTTTAAGCATTTTTATTTGGACAGTCCCACAGGATGAGGGTTTGTTTGATTTTGTCTGACGTAACGATGACCGTTTTCCAGGCCTTGAGAACAATTTTTTCCAAACACACCCAAAGGGCAGTAATAGAAAAGCATTTTTTACAGATTAATATTTTGAAATAAAGTAAATGCTTATAATATTTGACCTCACAAATACTTGGATAATATGGCAAAACTTGGATCAAAAGAAAAACCTGCAGTTGTTCATGTTGAAAACATGGAACGCGCTGGTGAAATTATGTCATTGTGCGATAAAAATAATTGGCAGGTTATTGTGGGTATTGAACCAGATAAACCCGAAGATATTTCAGATATTGAACGTTTATTAAATCCCCCAAAACCAATAACCAAAGCTATAACCATTGGGCGAAATGAGCCCTGTCCCTGCGGGAGTGGAAAAAAGTACAAACATTGTTGTTTGAATTAAGATAAATACTATGCAAATCAATATAGAACAATTTGGACCCCAGGAACTGGATATATTAAGAAAGGAAATTCAATCATCACTTGATGAGATCAAATCAAGACACGGCCTTTCTCAACTCTCACTTGGCACAATCCAATTTAACTTATCATCGTTCAATGCAAAAGTATTTGGAAAGGTACAGAATCCGGTGACAGAAAAATATGAACAAAACGAAGCAATCTTTTTTGCGACCAGACACGGATTACCGCACAACTTCATAGGGAGTGAGTTTCTTTTGGACGGCTCTGTTTATACAATTACTCAGCTCGTTACATCCCGTCCAAAATACCCAATTACAGCATATTGCGAAGAAGATGGAAGAACCTTTAAATTTACTGCTCAGCGGATTAAGGAATTATTGGAAACAGCCAGGGTCATAAACATACCGTGTAATGACGAAGAACCCACTTAATTATGTAATTGAACCAGTTAGAGGTAGATGGAGCTTTCAAAAATATATCTGGTTCAAATCATCTGTTCATCATCGCTGGTCAATTATTAGATGGTTTTATAACAGAAAATGATTTAAGTAATCTGTCAAAAAAGGTTCAGCAAGCAATAAAAATGACAGTTAACATTTAAATAAAACTTAGAAAATAAACCATCCAAATTGCCGGGCCCCTAGCTGCGACTAATGGCGCCTGCTCAATCACACACAAAACACCTAAATTGTGTCCTGACTTATAAAACTGTAAGATTTAAAAGAAATAGCAGTACTAAACGCGGCCATATTATGCATTAGATCAATGATATTGAATCCGGATGAGTCAGGGTTTATAAACGATCTTGACGGTGGCAGTAATTTTTATCCATACTGGACAAACCGGGCTGGTGATATCTGGATTGGAAGTGAAGATGCTTATAGCTTCAAAGAAAAACATTCGGACGAATCTGTAGCCACATCTGATGCTCTTTACCCTGATATGAAAGAAGAGTTAAAGACTTTCACAAAAAGTCTGAAGCATGATGATAATCCGATCCTTAAGGTTGTCTATTTAAAAAAATATGGGGCAGATTTTAAAACAAGGTGAATAATAAAATAATAGCTGCAGCTAAAACGAGTCAGCATTCAGGCCAAATTACGTACTCATTGGGACTATTTCCTTGCAGCATGACAGTAACGTTACCACTAAGGATGGCACGAAATGCCAACACCGACACTAAACACGTTGCGGGACAACTGGTCCTGCTCAGCCGTACGGAAGGTTGCTGGCGCCGATTTATAATCGGGGCCTGCTATCCGAAAGAAACCCGGGTGCAACTTAGAAGCAACAGCAAGCGATACCGTTGGATTTTTGTTTACCTTTATTCTTTGCAACCTGATCAATGGAGAATCATTTTCATTTTCAGAATTCAAATACATTACTTTAATTCATGATTATTAAATATTCATGGCATCTGTTTTTACATCTGAACCACTACCTGATTTTTAATTTTGATTAATATGGAAAGACTAACATTTTTATCACTTGCAGTATTACTATTTGTGGCATGCGACAATGAAATGAGCCAGGATCTGGCACTCAATGATCTTGAGTATTTCGAGACTCAGGGCGTCAATGTGCTAGTGTACAGTAACCTTTTTACCGGGGGTTTTAACGATGAGAAGACCGCAGGTATAGAATTGATCCACCATGGCGTCAGGACAGCACAAGGCGGCGCCATAAGACTTTCCAGCACTCCTGAGCAGTGGGATCTTGTTCCTGCAATACCAACCCGGACGGTAGATAGTGCGTCGAAAACCATTGAGTCTGTACTAAGGTTTGAAGATTACGATTTTGATTCGCGGGTGCTTGTCACGGCAAAGGGTAAAGGTGTTGAGATATCTGTCTACCTGGATAAACCCCTTCCAGCGGCACTTGAAGGGAGTGCCGGATTTAATCTTGAGTTTCTGCCCTCGCAATACTGGGGAAAGACCTATCTGATGGACGGGCGTCTCAATCGCTTCCCGCGCTATGCGGTAGGTAACACTATTACAAGGCCTTATAGTGAAAAAATTAAGCAATTCAAGGGCTATGTAACAGCCGACGACAGGGGGACCGGCAGGTTTATCGATCCGCTTCCTCTCGAAACCGGTCGTACCTTTCTTCTTGCACCCGAAGTACCCGAACGCATGGTAAAAATCACCTCGGATGATGCTGATATTATGCTTTTCGACGGCCGCGTGCTGGCACAAAACGGCTGGTTTGTGGTTCGCAGTTTACTGCCGGCAGGAAAAACAGGCAAGGTTTTGACCTGGACAATTGAACCAAATGCCATTAAAGGTTGGATTAGAGAACCTAATATCGGTTTCTCCCAGGTGGGCTATCTGCCTTCGCAACAAAAAGTCTCTGTCGTTGAGCTCGACAAGAAAGACAAATTGCTGGCAAAAGCATCGATATATAAAATAGATGACAACGGTAAAGCTACCGAAGTATTCAGTGGTAAAATCGTGCCCTGGGGTGACTATTTTAAATATCATTACGTGAAATTCGATTTTTCTTCCGTTAAAACCTCCGGTATATACTATATTCAGTATGGTCGTTTTAAAACAAATAACTTTTTAATAGAAAATAACGTTTACGATAAGATCACCGACGCCACCAGCGATATATGGATTCCAATACATATGAACCATATGTTCGTAAACGAGGCTTACAGGGTGTGGCACGGTGAGCCTTTTAAGGAAGGTTATCTTCAGGCTCCGCCAAACACCGATCATTTCGATATGCACAGGCAGGGACCAACAACCGATACCAGGTTTAAGGCTTTGGAATTGATCCCCGGATTAAACACAGGTGGTTTTTTCGACGCCGGGGATTTTGATATCGAGACCGGAGCGAACATTGGCGTGGTGCAGAACTTTGTCCAGACATGGGAATATTTCAAACCCTTACGCGATCAGACGTTTGTCGATCAGAAGCAACGTTATGTTGATCTTCACCGCCCTGATGGAACGCCGGACATTTTACAGTTTATCGAGCATGGAACAATGAACCTGGTAGCCCAGGCAGAGATTATCGGCCACATGGCACAAACTCTCTCCAACTCTGTTCTTGATAATTACCATCACCTTGGTGATGCAGCCTCAATAACAGACGGCCTTCCTTATAATCCGAAACTTGGCCCTTACGAAGTAGCCCCTGACGGTCGCTCGAGCGGAGTCAAGGATGATATGTGGGCATTTACCAGCCGCAATCCCGGCCTCGATCTCAGGGCAGCAACCATGTTTGCCGCAGCAAGCCGGGCATTGAAGGGATATAACGACAATCTTTCAGAAAGAGCCTTGAAACAGTCAAAAAGACTTCTGACAGAGGCAACGGAATTACTTGCCAAACAGCCGCCGGGTCGCTTTGGCATGGGCGGCGGTCCAGGAGATATGGCCACCAATCTTCAACTCTACATCTCAACCGGGGAGCAACAATATATCGACAAATTTCAGGAGCTTTTATGGCCTGCACTTGATCGTAACGTCAGCAGCACCATTCTGACGGCACTGCATGCAATACCACACCTCGACGCATCCTACAAGGAGAAGCTCCGGCCGTATGCTGTAAAGTACAAAGAATATATTGATGAGCTTGAAACGAATAATCCCTACGGGGTTCCTGTCGGCCTTGGTAACTGGGCAGGCAGCGGTGGCGTGGTGAGCTTTGGTACTACCATCTGCTTTGCCAGCACACATTTCCCTGATATTATCGACGCCAGCCATGCTTTCAAGACCACCAACTGGCTGTTTGGCTGCCACCCGTATCACAATTACTCGTTAGTGGCAACGGTGGGAGCTGCCCGTCCCAAAGAAGTTTTTTATGGTAATAACAGGGCCGATTTCTCATTTATACCGGGCAATGTTGCTCCGGGGATATTATTCAGACAACCCGACCACTTTGAAAACTACGATGACTGGCCATTTATCTGGGGACAAAACGAGGGCACCATTGGTGGAAATACCAGCTATTTAATCTTTGGATCAGCTTTTAAGAATTTAGTAAAATAAACACAAAATATCTATTCCGAGGCAAAGACGACTCTGTATGTTTTAACCACACCTTTATAATCAAATCGCACAACAGCCGTTCCGGATTTCGATTCCTCCTGCGTAACAGCCACTTTTACATCCGGATCGCTCGCAGATGCTGATACGGCCGGTATGCCGGTTATCCCGGACGGAAGTTTATAAGTAGCCTCATAAAGATCATAACCGACAATACCATTGGCATTTGTGGACCTGACCGGGGTGGCCGGCAGATCTATCACCTCTCCGTTGACCCTGATTCTCACTGTGGGCGCAACCGGACGAACGATTTTCTTTTTGTCCGTGCTGAACCCCAGTCCGGTTAAATCGAAAAGAGCGCCCGGATCAGCACCCTCGGCCACAAGGAAAATAGCATGTTTTTTGTCCAGATGGTCAACAAACGCTAAAACGTCTGTGGTGAATCTGGTTATTTCCTGCGCAGAACTTGCGGGGACATTTATTTCACCGATTTTTTTGCCTTTCCATGTGATGTTGTCCCATGGTCCGTCTAACCAGACGCTGACCTTAAATGCGTTTTTTGTCTTTGGTGTAAGGAACAGGTTAAATGCCGTTTTATTCCCGGGTCTGGTCCCTTCGAAAGCCTTCAGCCCTTTCTTGTCTTTATCAAGTCCTCCAAAGCCAAAATACTTGTATCCTATAATGTTACCGTTCTCCACATTTGTAACGGGCATGTTATTATCCCATATATCCCACGAATCCTGCTGGCTGCTGAGGTTGGAAAGATAGCACGCGTATCCCGCGGAGTAGTACTGATAGGGATCGAGGCCGTAGATGTGGAAGCCTTCCGAGGTCACTTCGGCTCCGGTATATTCTCTTCCCTGGCTATCCTTCGCGGTCCATATTTTATCTTCCGAATACGGGTCATATGCCCTGATAGCAACTTTCCCGCCTTCTGACACCGGTTTTTCATCCCATTCAATCGTGACCGGGGCTACCATTGGCTGACGCGCATTTCCGAATCCCCTCGGTGCCCTGTGATAGAACACATACCACTGATCATTGATCAGCTCAACGCTGCCATGCGTATTATGACCCGAATAACTCGTCTGTAGTGTGGTTCCGTCCTGGCCCGGCACCACCGCGCGTGAATCGACAAGAACACCGCCGCTTTTCCACGGACCCAGCGGAGAGTCGCCGTAGGCATAACGTAATGCTGAGTTGGTACTGCTCAGTCCATAATCAGGGCCTGAATATCCGCTGTAAACCCATATATATTTATTACCAATCCTGCGAATAGATGCGGCTTCAAAAAAGTTGAACGAACCAGGATCCTCATCCGGATAGACATTAGGATACACAGTACCTTCCGGATCTCTGATAACACCGTATCTGGAACTGGCAGGAATAAAACGGTCAATAACCCGGGTTCCGGGCCTGAGCGAATACATTGTGCCCTGATCCAATTGGCCCGCAAACGACCTTTGGAATCCCCAGTATCCGTAGGCTCTGAAACCGATCTCATAATCAGGGTCTTTCGGATCTGTGATGTATTCAATATATACTGCCGGATCGAATCCCATGATACTTCCGGGTATGGTACTCATTCCGTCGTCAGTCATGTTGATGGGTGTAAAGGGACCGTCAGGACGGTTACCCTTGGCTACCATCGCCTCTCTGTTCCGGCCACGGCTGTGCGGGTACAGATAGTATTCCTTTGTGCCGTCCTTTCTTTTCACCTCAACGAGTTCGGGAGCGTACATAACATCCCACTGTCCGCTTACCGGGTAAGTAAAAATGGAGCCTTCATCACGCCAGTCCGACAAATCCTCCACAGGTGCCGACCAGGCCCTTATGTCCGGTCCGCAGTAACTCTTAAATCTGACATCGTGGGATCCTATAATATAGATGCGGTATTTCCCCGGTTTGTCGGGATCTTCAAAAACACGCGGTTCTCCATCGGGCAGATGTTCCCATAGAGGCAGATACGGGTTACCTGTCGTACGATGGGTTAATTTGGTAACAGGAGGGTCTTTTTTCAACTGATTATTATCACCTACTGATCCTTTTACAGAAAACAGAAACATAACCACAATTAATAAGATTACCTGTGCCCTTTTCAAAACACTTTTCAGAACAAATAATACTTTCTTCATTTTTGATCTTTTTTATTGCACTGCTTAAATATTCTCTTCTCTCAAACCCCGGATATACAAAGTTATGTTTTCTTTTCTTTGGATTATTCTCCTGTGATTACTTCTTCGATCAGATTGCAGGTTCTGGCATTATTCTCATCAATATATTTTACCTTTAAATATTCAATCTATGAACGGTTTATTAATATCAATGAAGGATATGACTAGTAAGGTGCCAGATGCTGTCACACAGACAATTATCATCATATTTAAAAATAATTTCCGCCATGAACAAGAATCATCCAAAATACCTGGCATTCAAAAAGAAAGACAGGATCAGATTTCAGGAGAAATTCACAGAACTGAGCTCAAGAGCAAAAGGGATTCTAATAAACTTTGACATGCAGACCTGGGATGCTTTTTATTACCATTTCCTCATTAATCATGATGTTGGAGAATTCGATGTGCTTCGAAATGTCGGCAACAAGACAAAAGAAGAGTTAT
Organism: Bacteroidales bacterium; assembly: GCA_019429055.1. Classification (GTDB taxonomy): domain Bacteria; phylum Bacteroidota; class Bacteroidia; order Bacteroidales; family UBA7960; genus SKVR01. Next base: position 2,341 of record JAHYJP010000085.1, on the reverse strand, counting down.
TAACTTTTGCCAGGAGTATGCTCAATCCGGATGGACAATACACAAGAGAGCTGGAAAAGTTTGAGTTTGCCAAAAGTTCTCTAAGCTCTCTGGCGCGAAGTGCCTTAAGGCATACCGGAATTTCCCTTTTTGAAACATTCTATTACAGATTAGTAATAGAAAAAGAAGTTATTGATTTTAAACATGGACCACGGTGCGGCGAAAAGACCCTTCCTGAGGTCGTAGAATTTGTTGAATACTTCTGTTCATATCTTGGGGTCAAACGTCCCAGGAAAGAAAACGTAATCTACTTTAATCCGGATAATCCCAAAATACCATTTATTGCTGACCTTAAGCTTAAAAAAGCGTTCCTGTCTGAGTTTGTTAACCTTAGCAAGAATACAAAGGCAAATCTGACAAACATCGGAGCAGACAATATGGATGGATTTTATACAGCATTTATCTCACCAAAATCACCCTTTAATGTAATACTTAAAGAATTTGGAGAATCAACTCTCATGGAGCTGCTCAGGTTCAGATCAACGATGAAGGATCACATTAAAAGTAAAAAAACTTCTGCCCGGTGATTACAATATGACCATGAGATAAGAATAAAAACAATCCTGACGCTATACTATCTTAATCAATCAGTAAAAACAACGAACAATGAAAAAGTTATTGTTTATTCCCCTGCTGCTGCTTGTATCCTGCAAATATTCCGTAAACAAGGATGTTTTGCAAAACGAAATTCTTCAGACTGAGAAGGCGTTTGAAAAAATGGCATCTGAAAAAGGACTGGCGGAAGCATTTTATTTTTTTGCGGATGATAATGCTGTAATTCTTCGGGGAAATGATTCCCTGATCAAAGGCAGAGAGAGTATAAAGAACTTTTATACCAAAAATGCAAATCCAGATATTACATTGACCTGGACTCCTGATCATATCTATGTTTCTGATTGCGGAAAACTTGCCTATACCTATGGAAAGTTCACCCGTTCAGTCAGGGACTCTGCCGGCAATATGATTGAACGGACCGGTGTGTTTCATACTGTCTGGAAAAAACAAGATGGTCATTGGAAATACGTCTGGGACTAAGTCTGATAATTGATATGAGAAGAAAACAAAATGAAATTACAGACAAGGGGATCATTGAGGATATTTTAACTGGATCAGAGGTTTGCCGGATTGCAATGATGGATGGTGACAAACCATTTATGGGAAGAAAGATAATAATGTATTTCAGGATAAACAGGTTGAATCTGTATTGATCCTTAAGCTCACTATTAGTGAGATAACCGGGAAACAATCAGGAAAGTGGGACTAATAAAATGTACTGCACGTTTAGCAGGTTTGTTCATTCCTGGTTCCCGGATAAACATCTGCCAGCAATCATAAATACTCTCCTCCATGATTAGAAGTATTTTAAAGAATCGCCTTGTTCCCGGGGAAGAATACATATACGGCTTTGCTGATCTCCGTAGTTTACTGCCTGGAAAATACTCAGATTTCAGGTACGGGATTTCCATTGGCAAGAGACTGAATGACAGAATAATAGATAATTTAACTGATGGACCTACACTCGAGTATTATAATCATTATAACAATATCAACAGGGAGCTTGCAGACTTAACTAAAGAAATTCATAATGACCTTTTCCTTAAAAACATTAATTCATTACCAGTTATTCCGACTATTTCTGTCGGGTCGGGGCAATATACCAAATACTTAAAATCATTAACTTATGATATCTCTCACAAAATGGTGGCTACAAGAGCCGGACTTGGCTGGATAGGAAAAACAGGCCTGTTGATCTCAAAAAAATTCGGACCAAGATTAAGGCTGGTAACCATACTTCTGGATCAGGATCCTGGTTGTAACGTAAAACCTGTTGAAAAAAGCAGATGTGGTGACTGCACGATTTGTGTTACAAAATGTCCTGCAAAAGCAGCTAATGGTATTCTCTGGGATATAGATACACACAGGGATGTATTTTTTGATGCATTCAAATGCAGGGAAAAGTGCAGGGAACTGGCAAAACAAAAACTAAATGTTAATGAACGGATCTGCGGACTCTGTGTTAGTGTCTGTCCGATCGGAAAAGCAAGAAATCTATAACAGATTCAATAAACAGACTCTCGCTTTGTGCTGACACTGCTGCAAGTTACAAAGGGTTCGTAACCTGATGTGTTTGTTTTAATCTTAAAAAAAATTGCGAAACTATTTATTTAGTTGTAAATTGGTGCCACTTTACAAATAATTAAACGCATCACTATGAAACTTTTTGCTGTTGTTATTCTTATTTTATTTGCTTGCAGTTGCGGTAATGAAAAGAATCCGTCAGTTATAACTGTTGACGTACAGT
>JAHYJP010000084.1 GCA_019429055.1 Bacteroidales bacterium | reverse complement strand
AAGCCCCGACCTTAAGTTTCAATACCCTGAAACCCTGATCGAGTTTTTCACGGATTCGTAATTGCATTTCCTGTTTGCTCCCCATCCATATAAGTCCGTTGATGGGAATACCTTGTTCCCCTCGTGTAAATGCCGAAGGAAAAAGAATTCCTGTCGATTCATGCTGCAGGTCAAGCAATGCAGTTTCCAGTCCAAACCGGATGGATGGAAAATCATCCAGGTCATCCAAAGAAGGAACTACCCCTGAATTGATTTTATTGGCAATTTCAAATACTTTTTGTTCATAACCATCCTTATACTCAGGATTTAATCCCGGAATAACAGAGCATTCTCCAACTCCTGAATAGCCATTTTGTTCCAGGATAAAAAACCAGGAGGGTTTGCTGTACAAAGTACCACGTGAAGTTTGTCCGGGGGTGATAAACTGCAGGTCAATTCTGGAAACTTGGGCTTTAATCATTCTGAATGCCTTTTTTAAAATTATGGAACGCTGATACTTCGACAAGCTCAGCACAAGTGACGCTGATTTTTATGATTTCCAAAAAGAAACAGAACAAGTAATAAGAATCATGAAGTTTAGACAAAAGATTCTAAATGATCATTCCTATGCCGAAGGTTACGGCAAAAACAAGTGTTGCCAGGGCTAGTCTTTTGAGTTCCGGATAAAGCTCTATAGGATCATTGTAACGAAAAACGGCAATAGCATTACGGAAAAAAAGCGGGAAGGCAAGTATGAACAGAAACTGATAGGCTGAATGAAAATTAAAGATAACATACAATGGACCCAGTATTGCTGAAATGATGATCAATCCTAAATGATAATATTTGGCGCGCTGGTTTCCAAGCCATACCACCAGTGTTCTTTTGTGGGCTTTTTTATCACTTTCGTAATCGCGCAGGTTGTTCAGATTAAGCACTCCGGCACTCAACAGACCAATAGCTGCAGCCGGCAGTGCATGCCACGGGTTAAATGTTCCGGTATGCAGGAAATGAGTACCCATAACCCCAATCAGTCCGAAAAACAGGAAAACTGAAATGTCGCCCAGCCCCCTGTAACCATATGGATTTTTGCCTACAGTGTATTTTATGGCAGCAACAATTGCTGCAATTCCCAGAACCAGAAAAATCAGGATGATACCTGTATCTTTTCCACTTGTGCCAAACCATATCAAAAGCAAACCGGAGATCAAAGCAAGAAGAATATTTATGATGATACCTTTTTTCATTCTTGAGGGACTGATCAGTCCACTTTGCACCAGTCGGCGCGGTCCAACCCGTTCTTCATTATCGGCACCGCTGGCAAAATCGCCGTAGTCATTGGCAAGGTTGGAAAGGATTTGAAGCAGCAGGGTTGTGAACGTTGCAAAGATAAAAACACTCCACTGGAAACTACCCTCTGACCATGCAAGAAAACTACCCATGAGCGGGCTCGATAACGCCAGGGGTAAAGTCTTCAGCCTTGCGGCTTCTATCCATGCCTTTGTATTTCTCATTTCTTCTTTTAAACTTTATGATTTCGTGAAAATTGATATCATATTCTAATCATAAAAATCTGCGTCACTTGTGCTGAGCTTGTCGAAGTATCAGCGTTCTGTATTCAAATTTACGGGAATCTCGGATATTTCTTAAAATCCGGATCTCTTTTTTCAAGAAAAGCATTCTTTCCTTCCTGGGCTTCTTCGGTAAGATAGTAAAGAAGTGTAGCATTTCCGGCCAGTTCCTGTATACCTGCCTGCCCGTCGAGTTCGGCATTCAAACCCATTTTGATCATGCGCAGGGCAAGCGGACTGCGTTTCATCATCTTTTTACACCATTCTACTGTAGTATCTTCTAACTGATCAAATGGAACAACTTTATTTACCATGCCCATTTCGCGGGCTTCTTCGGCAGAATACTGATCGCAAAGGAACCATATCTCCCTGGCTTTTTTCTGGCCTACATGTCTTGCAAGATAGGATGAGCCAAAACCGGCGTCAAAGCTTCCCACTTTTGGACCGGTTTGCCCGAAAATGGCATTATCAGAGGCTATGGTAAGGTCGCATACCACATGGAGAACGTGACCGCCACCGATAGCATAGCCGTTTACCATGGCAATTACAGGTTTTGGAAGTGAACGAATCTGCTTCTGTAAATCCAGTACGTTAAGCCTGGGAACGCCATCCTTACCTACATAACCACCAACGTTTTTTACATTCTGGTCGCCGCCACTGCAAAAGGCTTTATTACCTTCACCGGTTATTACTACCGTGAAAATTTCATCGTTTTCGCGACATTCAACCATGGCATCTTTCATCTCCTGAATCGTATCAGGGGTAAATGCATTGTAATATCGCGGCCGGTTAATGGTAATTTTTGCTATTCCTTCAAAAAACTCAAATTTAATTTCACTGTATTTCTTCAGTGTTGTCCATTTCCGTTTAGTGCTCATTGTTTTTGATGATATATTGAAAGTATTGTTTGAATGTTTTTGCAGATACTTCTCCCGAAGTTTGTATGTGAAGAACAACCGAACGCCGGTTTGGTTTGAAAACCTCAGGTAAAATGTTTTCAAGTTCTTCGCTGTTTCGTGCAGACATATATTCGACATCGAAGGCTCTGCAAAGTTCTTTTAAGTTCACTTTATGGGGAGTTTCAATGAACGGTCGTATTTTCTCAACCTCCGGTCCGGTTTCAATTAATTTAAAAATATTACCTCCGCCATTGTCTATGATAATGATACGAAGATTTGCAGGCAGGTTATTGTTCCATAAGCCATTGCTGTCATATATAAAAGCCAGATCCCCCAAAAGCAAAATATTCAGTTTCTCAGAAACCATAGCGGCTCCGGCTGCTGTTGAAACACAGCCATCAATTCCTGATGTGCCCCGGTTAGAGAAATAATTTGTCTGTGCCCTTGACGGGAAAAGCTGGGCATACCTTACGGGTGTGCTGTTGGCAAGGTGCAGATTGCAGTCTGATGGTATTTTCATGAATACCATATTATATGCCTTTAAATCGGAGAATTCTGCCAACGAAAGGAAATGATCATGATTATTAATGGCCTGTTCGTTTATTTGCCTTGCAATTTGGCAATAATCCTGGTTCACCGGCCCGGAACCAGCAATTTTTCTGAAAAAATATTCTGACTTGATTTTAATGTTTTGACTTAAGGATTGATAGGTGTCAACAAACATTTCATTTTCATCCACATGCCAGTGTTCCCTGGGTGAGAATTCACGCAGGTATTTTTTCAGTCTTTTGGATACAACTGCACCACCAATAGTAACAAGTAAATCTGGTTTGAAGCTTTCCTTATCACGAATTGCGGCAACGAATCTTTCCGGTGAATGGATAAAGTTTTCAAGGCTCAGGTTCGACAGGTTTTCCGCAATAACAACTGCTTCGTTGTTTTCGGCCATTTTTGCAAGATGGGTTTCCAGTTCAGGATTTCTTTCTGATGAAAAACCGCAGACTATAAGTTTCCTTTGAAAGGACTCCCATTTCTGCAAAATTTCCTGCCATTGTTCAGATCTTAATTCAGGATTACCCGATAGCACTTTCATTACTTCGGGAGTTGTTGTAACCTCGGGGAGAGGTTCGTATAAGGGTTCACGCAAGGGAATATTGACATGTACAGGACCCGGGCTTCCTGTTATGCTGATGCTGATGGCTTCGTTAATAATTCTTCTGAAATACCAGAGATCTTCCTTTTTTTCCGTTTCGGTGGGTGTGATAAATGATCTTTTTACTGAATTGGGAAAAAAATTATTCTGCCTGATGGTTTGTCCATCGTTCTGATCAATCCATTCGGGTGGCCGGTCGGCGGATAATACCAGCAATGGTATTTTCAGATAGAAAGCTTCGGTAAGGGCAGGGGTATAGTTGGCTAATGCGGTTCCGGATGTACATATCAATGCAACGGGTTTTTTCAGTTGCTGAGCCATGCCCAGGGCATAATAACCGGCACTTCTTTCATCTGTAATACTTATACAGTTTATTCCGGAATGAGAAACAAATGACAAAATCAGAGGTGCATTGCGGGAGCCCGGTGAGATAACCGCATGTCCGATTCCGTGTGCTTCGCAAATATATGGTAATTCGCTTACTCCCTGTCGTTTTGATGGCATGCTTATTCCCTGTTAAGTGATTGCACTATGTTTTGCAAAGTGTTTTTTTTGTTCCGGGTTTCTTCCCATTCCTTATAAGGATCAGAGCCGGAAGTAATGCCCGCACCCAGGAAATAGCAAAACTGATGATCATCAACCTTCATGCTTCGGAGATTTACATAAAGATGCCATTTATTTTCAAAATTTACCGGGCCTAAAAATCCGGTATAATATTCACGTTTATGCTTTTCAATTCGCTTTATTACATCCAGTGCCATTTCTTTGGGCAATCCACATACTGATGGAGTAGGATGGAGTTTTTTAACAAACTGTAGCGGATTTCCGCCCAGCTCCTTGCTTTCAAAAGCGAAACTGGTTTTCAGATGTTCTACATTACCTGCCCTATGGGAAACCGGTCCTTCCTTTGAATATTTATTCACACCTGATTTTTCCAGGATACTTTCAATATATTCGGTAACAATTTCCTGTTCACGAAATTCTTTTTCTCCCCATGGCTTTTCATCAGCGTCAGTTTCATAAACACGTGTACCGGCCAGTGAAACGGTGGATATCTGCTTATCTTTCATGATCATAAGTGGTTCGGGACTGGCGCCAAACCACAAACCGGCATCAGCAATGTAGATCATAAAAACAAATGCTTCAGGATAGGCATTTTGAAGCTTTTCGAAAAGTAAAGTCGGGTTGAATCCATCCGGTTTTTTTTCAATACTGATTCTCGATAGTACCACCTTGTCGAGTAAACTTTCTCCGATCATTTTGCGCAATTCATCAACCTGGTGCATGTAAGCATCCATAGTGATTACCTGTGGATCAGCATTGGTTGAATAATGAGCTTTCATTTCAGTGAAATTGCTTTCAGTAAGCATGGGGTCCAGGCGGAAATCAAGGTCATCAAATTTATTTCCTCTCATAATAATATCAGGTTTTATGAGTCGGATCGGGTATTCAGAATCAAGATCAAAGGGGGCAAATACAAAACCTGATTTTCCTTCCAGCGATAAAATATCGGAAATCATAGCCGGCTGGGTTTTCCATTGTATAATGGTTATTACCTCAGGTTCATCCGGCAATTTATATGATGCAAATGCAATCTGATTTTCCAGTGCGAGCCGGTGGACTTTCTCCAGCATATTTGTTTCTGTTACTATAGGATCCATCCGGTTTAACTTTTTTCAACAAGCATATTGGTTAATCTGCAAACCGAAATTTTTCGTCCGTCTTCTGCAGTTATGTTTATATCCCAAACATGAGTGCGGGTGCCTTTGTGCAGAAGGGTAGCATGTGCATAAACAAAACCTTCGGAAATGGATCCCACATGATTGGCATTCATCTGCATTCCAACTACATTATACCGCTTCTTGTCAACCATAGCATAGGAGCCGGCACTACCCACAGTTTCTGCCAGTGCCAGTCCGGCGCCGCCATGCAGTATGCCCATGGGTTGTATGGTTCTTTTGTCAACGGGCATACGAGCTTTAAGGAAATCTTCGCCTGCTTCGGTAAATTCAATCCCAAGATGATCTATCATGGTGTTCCGGCAGAATTCGTTCAGTTCCTGTGTCAGTGTCATATAGGAAGTGGTTTGCATAAACAAAATTACAATTTTACTGCCATTAAACCGATTACCACATATGTTTTATTTAGTAATCAGGTAAAATTATACTCTAATGGACTTGCACTAATAATAACGGCTCTCTGAGAAACATTTAAAACCGGAAAATGTTTTAATGGATTACCTGATCAAACAGGCAGAAAAAGAAAAAAGCACCCTGCGATTTTTCAGGTTCACAGGGCGCCGGTTGATTATCTTCATCTTCATAGAGATGATGAATTTCATTCAGTATTATTCTCCTTCTTCTTTTTTCACCTTGTTGGGCAGTTCAAGTCCATAACCTGATGTTTTATCTTCGCGTTTCAGCAGGTATGCGAAGAAAAATCCCAAAAAGCCCAGTAATGAAAATACAAGCATTGGATTGGTATAGTCAAGAGGCTTAATGATTTCCAGTGAGTATGAGTCAGATGTTAAACCAAAATACTCTCTGGATGCATGAAGCAATCTGCCCTGGCCCATAATGATCTCAAACTGGCCGGCTTCATCCACAAAAAATCGGGTGGTTTCTTCCCATACCCTTTCAAGGACCTGCTCCTGAGTATACTCACTGTCTTCGTCTTCATAAACATAATCTATTACAGAGTAGATTCTGATCACTCCGCGGTGAGACTTATCGTGCAGATCCGGACCGGGCAGGTCTGTTTCTGAGATAAATATGTTGTTTTCATCCACTTCAAAGTAACCATCATAAATGGTAGTTTCAATATCATCTTTGATTTTTATTAATTCAGCCCTGTATCTTTCGTATTCACGGGGTTCTCTTAAGTTCGAAAAGTTAGCACTCAAAATTACTTCAGGACTTCCGATCTCAATATCAAATTCACCCAAATCATTGGTGGAAGTTTTGTGGCTTTCTGTCCATACTATATTTCCACCAATTAAATCTTCAAAAACAACAGCAGTAACGTAAATATCCTTATTGGCGATGGGTTGATCTTTTCTGTCAATATATTTGCCTGTATATTCCATATTTTCCTGCTGTATTGTTTCATATTGCTGTGTGCTCACTACAGAGCGGTAGTTGGGGTTGGAAGTATCCACCACCCAACCAATGAGCATGGGGAAAATAAAGAGACCGATATTCTGCACGGAGAACATAAACCCATAAGCAGTGCCTAGTTTTGCAGTGGGTACAATTTTGGTAACAGCAGGCCACATGGCTGCCGGTACGAGTGAAAAGGCGATACCCAGAAGAACGATGGGAACTCTTGGCTCCAGGTAGGTGAGTGCAAACATCAGGTGTGCTATGATCAGCAGCCCCGAACCCAGATACATCAGTGTGGCACTTTTACCTTTATTATCGGCATACCAGCCGAAAAGGGGTGTAAGCAAAATGGTTCCATACATGAGATAAGAAGTAACATCGCCCGCCATTTGTCGTGCCATGGAAAATTTATTCATAAGCAGGTCGGGCGCAAATTTCAGGAAGGGGAAAACGGCAGAATAAAAGGTAACACAAAGCAGAGTAATAAAAATAACCGAACGGTTGGTAACGAGGTCTTTCAGGTCGCTGAGCTTAAACTCTTCTTCAGGATCTTTCAGATCGATGGTTACCTGGCGGTCAACTTTGGTATCAATAAGCATATAAATAATGAAGCCGAGCAATCCGATCCATAGCAATAATACACCAAAATAAATGGCAGTGGTCCACTCGGGGTGCACCAGCCGGGGAGAGAGAGTAAATGCCAGTGCGGCACCCAATCGTCCGATGGCCAGATTGAGTCCCAGGGCCAAAGCAATTTCTCTTCCTTTAAACCACTTAACAATAATTTTTGAAAGAACAACGATGCTGGTTTCAGCTCCCAGTCCAAACAGGAAGAAACCAAAAATCATCAGCTTTAACTGCGGAGAATATGATGTGAGAAATGAATTCAAAAAGTTGTATCCGAAACCGCCACCCAGGAAAGCAGCTGATGCAGCATAAGCAGTGATTGCACCACCGATGCTCATCAGAAATATGAATGAGAAACCTGTTATGCGGATGCCGATACGGTCAAGTATAATACCACCCAGAATGGCCATGGCAAGAAATACATTGGGAAATGCATAGGCTGACATTACCAGTCCGTAATCAGATGCCGAAAAACCCAGATTTATACGAACCAGGTCCTGTATGGGTGCCAGCAGGTCGTAAAAATAATAGTTGGTGGCCATAATAAAACTAGCCAGAATCAACACTCCCCAGCGTGCTGCAGGAATTTCCGTAAGTAATCTTTTAGCGCTCATTTGTTTAGTTTTGGTTTGAAATTGTTTGATATCTGAAAAAGAAAGAATACTGTTTCAAAAGCCTGCTCTATTGGATGCTGAGCATGTTGAAGCGCCCAAATAGCGTGTAATCAAATGTCGTTTCGACAAGCTCAACGACCAGACAGCCTTTTTGAGACAACCTCCTTTCTATGGTTGAAAAATCATTTATTTACAAACTCAACGGCCCGTGCTACGGCCTTATCCAGCCCATCGGGGTTTTTGCCGCCTGCCGTTGCAAAATGCGGCTGACCGCCACCTCCGCCCTGAATCTCTTTGGCAAGTTCGCGTACAATATTACCGGCATGCAATTGTTTTTCTGTAACAAGATTATCTGATATGATGATTGTTATTCCGGCTTTTCCGTCAGCAAAATGACCGATAGTCATAAAAAGGTTTTCCACCTGTTTTTTCATTTCAAAGGCCAGGTCTTTTGCCATTTGTGCATCAATGGCCAGCTTAACGGAAATGAAATTAACATCCCCTAATTTTTGTGCCTTCTGTTTTAACTCATCAATCATGTTTCCTGCCTGGGCTTTTTGCAATTGCTGGATCTGTTTGCCGAGTTTTTCATTTTCCTGCTGAAGCTGTTCAATCGCTTTAAGAACGTCTTTGGGATTTTTCAGAATTTCCCTTGCCTGGTTGAGGGTATGGATTTTTTCATTTACATAATCTTCGGCCAGTTTACCCGTTACGGCTTCAATTCTTCTGATACCGGCAGCAATGGCACCTTCAGAAACAATCTTGAAAAGGCCGATCTGACCCGTCGAGTGAACGTGCGTACCACCGCAAAGTTCGGCAGAGTAATCTTTGTCAAATGCTATAACTCTTACCTTATCTCCGTATTTTTCGCCAAAAAGAGCAATGGCACCCATTTGCTGTGCTTCTTCCATGGCCAGTTCGCGGTGTTCTTCACGCTGAATGTTTTCGCGGATTCGCTCATTAACGAGCTGTTCTATTTTTTCAATTTCTTCAGGAGTTACTTTGGCAAAGTGTGAAAAGTCAAAACGAAGACGTTTTTCATCAACCAGCGATCCTTTTTGCTGTACGTGGGTTCCCAGCACTTTTCTCAATGCCGAATGCATAAGGTGTGTGGCACTGTGGTTGTTTTCTGTAAATCTGCGTTTTTTTTCATCTACAGTGGCAATAAATTTATCGGGCCACTGTTCGGGTATTTTATCAAGGATATGTATGGAAAGGTTGTTTTCTTTCTGGGTATCCAGAATGTGAAACGTTACATTGCCTGCCTTCAGTGTACCTCTGTCGCCTACCTGGCCGCCTGATTCAGCATAAAAAGGGGTTTTATCCAGCACAAGCTGGTAAAATGTTTTTCCTTTGGATGTTACTTTGCGAAACTTAAGGGGTTTTACCTCTGCCTGCAGACTTTCATAACCCAGGAATACAGTTTCTTTCCCGCTTGGATTTAGAACTATCCAATCTTGTGTTTCAACAGTAGCAGCAGCACGGCTCCTTTCTTTCTGTTGTTTCATCCCGCTTTCAAAGCCTTTCATATCCACATCAAAACCTTTTTCCCGGGCCATAAGCTGGGTAAGGTCGATGGGAAATCCATAAGTGTCAAAAAGCTCAAATGCAAAATTACCGTCAACAATCTTATTGTGAGGATTACTATGAATATAATTTTCAAATTTGGTAATACCCACAGCAAGGGTTTTCAGAAAAGCGCTTTCTTCTTCGGCAATTACGCGCATGATAAGGTCCTGTTGTGCAGGCAATTCCGGAAAAAAGTTTCCCATGTTTTCCACCAAAACAGGCACAAGCTGATGAATAAAGGGCTCGCGAAACCCCAGGAAAGTGTAGCCGTATCTTACGGCTCTTCTTAAAATCCTGCGGATAACATAACCGGCTTTGTTGTTTGATGGCAATTCACCATCGGCAATGGCAAAGGATACTGCACGAAGGTGATCGCTGATCACGCGCATGGCAATATCAGATTCTTCGTTGCTGCCATACTTCTTATCTGCCATTTCAGCCAGTTTCTGAATATAGGGTTGGAAAACATCGGTATCATAATTGGATTGTTTGCCCTGCAAAACCATGCAAAGGCGTTCAAACCCCATACCGGTATCAACATGTTTCGACCTCAGGGGTTGTAATGAGCCGTCTGACAAACGATTGAACTGAATAAAAACCAGGTTCCATATCTCGATAACCTGCGGATGGTCTTTATTTACGAGTTCCCTTCCGGGGATTTTTTTCTTATCATCTTCACTACGGATATCCACATGGATTTCCGAACAAGGACCGCAAGGGCCTGTATCACCCATTTCCCAGAAATTATCTTTTTTTGATCCGTAAAGAATGCGGTCTTCGGGTACGTATTGTTTCCAGAATTCTTTGGCTTCATCGTCAGGTTCCAGGTGGTCGTCCTGCGCACCTTCAAATACTGTAACGTAAAGGCTATCCTTATCTATTTTGTAAATATCGGTAAGCAGATCCCAGGCCCAGGCGATGGCTTCTTTTTTGAAATAATCACCGAAACTCCAGTTTCCGAGCATTTCAAACATGGTATGGTGATAGGTATCATGACCCACCTCTTCAAGATCATTGTGCTTGCCGGAAACCCTCAAGCATTTTTGTGTATTGGCGACCCTAAAATCTTTTGCCGGTGAGTTTCCCAGGAAAATATCTTTAAATTGATTCATTCCCGCATTGGTAAACATAAGAGTGGGGTCGTTTTTAACGACCATCGGCGCAGATTTTTCTATAAAATGGTTTTTAGTTTCAAAGAAATTAAAAAAAGCTTGTCGAATCTGACTGGAGTTCATTGAAAATGAGATGTTTTTTTGAAAGTTTTATTATTATTTTTGGTAAAATCACTGACAAAATTAAATTAATTTTACTTAGTTTTGTAACTAATTACTTAGCCCACCGTAAATACAAGGAAAAGAACACTTTAGGTTCTATGATGGCCGGAGTGTTAAAAAAGGACGAGTTTATTTATTCATATGACAAAAATCAAATACCAATTCAATACAAAGTCTCTCGCTGTTGAACCTGTAAGGGAAAGTTTCTGGGACAAAACCAAAAGATTTTTAAGGGTGGTACTTGCTGGTACGGTTTTCTCAGTGATTGTGCTGAGTATCGGCTATACTTTTTTTGAATCTCCAAAAGAGAAAATATTGCAGCGGGAAAATGATCAGTACGCGTTAAAATTCCAACTGCTCAATGACGAAGTGGATTTGCTTTTTTCTGTTGTGGAAGATATGAAGCATCGCGACGACCAGATTTATCGTGTGATTTTTGAAGCCGAACCTATTTCACGCACGATCAGGGATGCTGCTTTCGGAGGGGCCGATCGTTACGAAAATCTTGAAGGTTTCGATAACAGCAAAATTATTTCATCAACGAAAAAGCGCATTGATGAGCTTTCAGCGAAGCTTTATGTTCAGTCAATTTCCTATGATGAAGTTTTTCAAATGGCTAAAGATAAAGCCGAAATGCTGGCGGCAATTCCCGCCATAGTGCCCATTGAAAAAGGAACCCAAAGACTGGTATCCGGATTTGGCCCCAGGATCCATCCCATTTATAAAACCTTACGACCACATACCGGAGTTGATTTTACCGCTCCCAACGGAACACCCATATATGCCCCCGGTAATGGAATAGTAACCACTGTTGAGCGCAACCGGCACGGCTACGGGTTAATGGTGGTTATTGATCATGGTTACGGTTATGAAACTCTTTATGCTCACCTGAGCAAGTTTAATGTAAGGGTAGGGCAGGAAGTGAAAAGGGGAGAAATAATCGGGTTTGTTGGTAATACAGGTGTTTCTACGGCACCCCATCTTCATTATGAGGTAATCAGGCAAGGTAACAAAGTAAATCCTATTAACTATTTCTTCAATGACCTTACCCCCGAAGAATTTGAATATATCATTGAAGTTGCATCCAGAGTAAACCAGTCACTTTCGTAATTTTTTAGTTAATGATTTAATAAGTTAATGAGTTAATGGGTTAAAATTTTTTTACTCATTACATGTTACCCATTACCCATTACCCATTACCCGTCACCTTTTTCTGATTATCCCATCATCTGTAATGCTAAGCTCTGAGTTTGGGAAGTCTTCGCGCAGAAGTCTTTGCAATGATCTGATGGCTCTTTTATCTGGATCTATTACCGGGCCACCCCTTCCAGTTTGTCTTACCGGGGTTACTTCAGCTTTCAGAAACTTACCATCGGGAGTGGTAAATACTTTAATGAGTGGAGCAATGCCGTTTTCCCCACGAAGGTTGAACCGGGCATAAGTGCAGAAATTCCCCAGGCTGTAGGCAATAAACCTGTCCTTGTAAATATCTACAGATCTGGTAACATGAGGTCCGTGACCAAAAACAATATCGGCACCTGCATCAATTACGCTGCGTGCAAAATGACAAACGTTGCCGCGGTTCTCTCCGTAATAAAATTCTGTTTCGCATGTCACATTCTGATGATCAGGCCCTTCGGCTCCGCCATGAAAAGAAACTATTACAATGTCTGAATTTTCTTTAAGCGTTCTTACTATCTGCTGAGCATTGGCAATATCGTGTATGCTTACAGTGCCCACATTGGGAGAAAATGCTGCCATTCCAAACTTTAGTCCGTTACGCTCTATAATGGTTGCAGGGTAATCCAGGGTACCGGCAAAAGCAATTCCTGCATCAGATAAAGCCCTCACCGTTGATATTCTGCCTTCAGGACCAAAATCACCGGTGTGATTGTTTGCCAGACTTACCATATCAAAGCCTGCTTCTACGAGGTTAAAAACATAATGTTCAGGTGACCGGAATGCATAGCAAAGATCGGGATTCCGGCAGCGTTTCACAGTGCCTTCTCCATCCAGCAAAACCCCTTCAAGGTTTCCGAAAGTAACAGTTGCACTCTTTAGTATCTTATGCAACGGTTCAAGCAGGTTTTTGCCATCGTTAGCAGGCAGGTAGGAATTGTCGGGATAGTTGGTTCCCATCATAATATCTCCAACACCAATTATGCTTATAAATCTGTGATCCGGGTCAATCTCCGGCACAGGCATTAGTCCCGGTCCGGGAATTGTAAGGATTTCAACCGAAGGAGGAGGAAGAGATCTGTCGGGATCATGGATAAAATCAAAAGCTTTTGAATCTTGAGGAAATAATCCTGCGATTATGGTCAATACGATGAAATAAAGCGGAGCAAAATAAAATGTTCTCATGAATAAACTGATGTTAAGGAAATGCTTGTTGTGAATTAAATTTCATCAAAAATAACTGAATTGTTTGAATCCGGCCCGATGATTTGATATTATTGCTCAGTGTAGCTAAATGCCGCTCAGCCGGGGCTGCTTTTACTTTTCCGCCGGATAAAGTGACAAATCAAGCCCAGGGACAGGTCAAGCCCTGTCCCTACATTATCATCAATATACTACAAAAATAGGCCGGTCAAGCCCGGCCGATACATGATCATTTGATTATTAATAAAACTGTTTTGAAAATCCACTAATTTATGTTTGGCCTAATCTGTGCTTGCCGGGCTTGACCGGCCTATATTTCACCCAAAATGTCCATTCTGTATGGACAGGGCTTGACCTGTCCCGGACTATCCGGGATTTTTAATTCCGTTGGTTTTTTAATAATACAATTTTCCCTATATTTACCCACCAAAACGCCAAATCAACCCAATGACCCACCACACCTGCACCATCCACATCGCCGATTATTATCCCTTTGGCATGGAGATACAGCGTGGCTCGCACCAAATTGCACCGCCTCCAGGCAATATATTAAATAACCGCTACCTCTACAACGGCAAAGAATACCAGGATGTTTTTGGGTTGAATTGGTATGATTACGGAGCACGGTTTTATGATGCGCAGATTGGTAGGTGGCATAGTGTGGACCCGTTGGCGGAGAATGCTTATAATCAAAGTCCTTATAATTATGCCTTTAATAACCCTATTTATTTTATTGACCCTGATGGTAGATTTCCTGGTAGACCTGTTAATGTTATGCCTGCATTAAAAGCTATAACGGGAATTATGAAGAATGTTTTCAGATCTAGTACCCCACAAAATAAACCAACTCCCGAGAGTACACCTACCATGACACGAGAAGAACAGGTAAGGGAAGTAATGACTAATATTGAGAATATGCATCAACCCAGTATTAAAAGTCAAGGTGCAGATTTATTTAATATCGGGGTATCTAAAGGTTTGAAGACAAAAGAAGGCTTACCATTAGCTAAAGCCAACTTAACAGTAAGTTTAAATGAGGATAAAGGACTTGCTATAAATGCCGGTGTAGAAATAGCGGATGCCATTTCTGAAAGCGTATCATTATTTCCCAGCAATGAATCAGGACAAACTGAAATAATTCGAAATTTTGAACCCAACAATGAGGGTGACTTTGTTATACCAACTCCTATTGGACCGATAAATCCGACTGGATTTATAAGATCATTTATGGGACCTGTTGAATTTATGGAGAATTATATCAAAACCAAAGCTGATCGAGTCATGAATCCTCAAAACAATATTAATAATGAAGAAAGATGATTTATTGAAATATATTGTTGTTCCTTACAATATTGTATCAGCGTCAATTGCAATATTTTTCATGGGGCAAGGTTTTTGGAACCCTGAGCCAACCTTTGAATTGCTAAACTTTGTTTTGAAAATAATCATCTTTTTTGGATTTATTTTTTTATTCTTAACAAACGTTTCGTTTTATCTGCGAAACAATGATTATTATTTGTTCTCCTTAAAATATAACTTTTGGACTTATGTAATTCAGTCTACATTACTTCGATTGTTGGGTTTTGGTTTTAACATTGGAGCAGGAACAGTGATTATGGTTTATTTGTGGTATGATCAAAGATTCTCTTTTAAGCTTGGATTTCAAACCTGGAATTATAACCTTACTATTGACAATAATCTCGATGACAAATCTATTATAATTTTGGGTTTTAATATTGTTTCTATTGTAATAGCAGTATTCTTTTATAGATTAATAATGGTTGAGAAGAGTAAAAAACGATCAGAATAGTTTTGAATTGGTACGATTACGGTGCACGGTTTTATGATGCGCAGATTGCACGCTGGCATGTGGTTGACCCTTGGGCGGAGAAATACTATTCTTTAAGCCCATATAACTATGTAGCAAATAATCCAATATACTTTATCGACCCGGATGGACGGGGAATATTTCCATCTCAAGAAGAACTGAGAAAAGCTGGGCAGCAGGTTACAAGTAGTTCACAGTATCAAGCAACATTGAATTCAAAAGGAGCAGTAGTTCAAACTTATTGCAATTTAGGAACCCAAGCAATTATGAAAGCGTCAGGGGATGAAACATTGCAGGGACGTGCCAATGATATGGGGCAAAAATTGAGAAATACTGAATTTGCAACACCTCTTACACAACAGGAAGCTTTAGATTACGCCAATCAAGGTGTTACCGTTATTGCAAGTTCATTAAATCCCAATGGAAGTGGTCATGTTGCTGTTGTTGCACCTGGCGAAGAATTAACATATTCGGGACAAAGGCAAGAGAGTGTAGTCAATGTATTCAATGTTGGTAAAAATAATGGGGAGATGACCTTAGCACAAGCTTTTGGCTCCAGGGAAGTCGGTCTTTTTATATTAAATTCCGATTTACAGACATTACAAAGTAATAATATGCAAACTACTTCGAACAATGCAGTCATTTCTCAATCTCCAGATTTAAAATTAAGTGAAAGATTACAGAATAATAGAGTTCCTATCGTTAAAACATTAGGAGATATTGTTGGTGCATTCGGGTTTTAAAATTTTAACAACATGAAAAACAGACTGATAATTGTTTTAGTTATTTGCATGCATATCGCTTCATGCGCAAGTAACACAAGTAGCAATTCTGATGACAATCGAATTGCAATTGGCACGGTGGATGGAGTTAATGTTTATATTCTTGCTGAGAAAATCGACATTAACTTTTACTCAGATTTAAATATATTCTGGGGGGATAGACAAATATTTAAGGACACTGTCCCATCAAGCTATGATTTGGAAAACGAAAGAACCAAAGTAATAGTTGTAGGTCAAAACCATTTCTATGTTTCATTGAAAAAACCTGACCCTATTGAGAGTGATAAGCTACTTTTGCTATCAATATTAGACGGAAAGCTTTATCATAGTAGGGAAGTTATTAGTGGCATATTAGAAGATATCGATAATGACGGGTTTATTGAAGTTGGTGGCGCAGAAATCATTGAAGCTTATTGCATAAATTGTGATAGCGCATACTACAATCCAAGAATTATACATAAGTTAAAAGAAAGGGTTGAGTTTGACCAAATTAATTCAGAAAGGTTAACCAAAGAAGT
>JAHYJP010000334.1 GCA_019429055.1 Bacteroidales bacterium | reverse complement strand
ATAACAAGCCGCTCCTTCACCGACGCCGCAAAAAAGCTGGCCGCCGGGCACGGCATTTTTCTGCTGCAACATAAAAGTATTGCGAGGCTGGAAGGGATGGGGAGGAGAAAGTTTAAATGTTACTATAAATCTCACGTTCAAGATATAAAAAATAAAAAATTATGGAGTTTTTAAGAGAAATTTACTTAATTTTGCTTTTATAGTGCAAATGTGAGGTTAAAGCTCACAATTAAGATATGAACAAAAACATCTCATACCGCTCATCTCAATTACTGAATGCGCTTATTACGCTGAAAATGGACTACTTCACGTTGCCGGATGCCATGAATATTCTATCGGACAGGCATGATTCAACTATAAGGAAGCTCCTCAGTGACATGTCAAAAAGAGGTTTGATCATGCGGATCAAAGATGGTTTGTACCACCGTATTCCTTACGAACGAAATCCTGATCAGTATTTTCCGAACTGGCATTTGACAGCTGAGGCCATGGTACTGCCCAAAGAATTCTATATCGGTTTTTATAGTGCATTAGACATTCATGGTTTGATCACACAACCATCTCTGGTGGAGCAAGTGGTGACACATGAACAGTTAAAGCCCAAAGTCCAGCAGGTGAAGAACGTCCGGTTTGAATTCATCACCTTGGGTAAAAAACGTTTCTTCGGCTTTAAGAAACACTGGATTGATGACTTTCACAAAGTAAATTGTAGCGATCTTGAGAAGACGTTTTTGGACTGCCTGTATAAACCGGACTATGCCGGAGGCATCACGGAAATAACCAAAGCGTTATACAAAAGCAGAGAAAAGCTGCAACCCATGAAATTTCAGGAATATCTGGAAAGTTATATGACACAGGTAGTGTATAAGCGACTTGGTTTCATTATTCATCAACTTGGCTTGTTTCCTGAATTACAGCATTTCGTCAGTGAAAATATAACGTCTTCTTATGCTCCTTTGGATCCGTCAGCTACAAAAAACGGGTATCATGTCTCCAAATGGGGTATTATTGATAATATGAATTTCAATACTACGCTAAAATCAATAGAGACATAAGCTCATGATACAACCGGGAGAAATACAATCCATAGCTGGAAAAGAAGGTGTTCGGGATACCCAAATCGAAAAAGACTATGTCATTTCCTGGATAACATATGGTATTGCAAATAATCCGTTTCTTAACAGGAACCTGATTTTCAAGGGCGGTACGGTTCTGAAAAAGGTATATTTTCCAGACTACCGCTTTTCTGAGGATTTGGACTTCACATTCAATGGATCAAACTTCGACATAAATTACATAATAGCTGCCTTTAATGAATTAATTGCATGGGTGTATGAGGAATCCCGGGTTTCCCTTTCGATTCAAAATGAAACACAACACGAAACGGGTAATTTAAACTTCTATATTGCCTATACCGGACCACTGGGAGGAGCGGGCGTAAATAAAGACATAAAAGTGGACATCAGCCAGGACGAACTGATCTATGATTCACCGGAAGAAAAAAAGATCATCAACAAATATTCAGACATTGGACAGGAATACAGCATTCTCTGCTATTCACTCAGCGAAGTGATCGCTGAAAAAATGCGTTCCATCATGCAACGTACTGCTCCCAGAGACATTTACGATCTTTGGTATTTGTTCGAAACGGAGGGCCAGGATATTGAGGACCACATTTTCGCTTTTCAGGACAAGGCAAAGTATAAGGGATTTAATCCAAACGACCTGGTTAATGTGATTGAACAAAAGAAAAAGACTTTTGCAAAACATTGGAATGACCACTTAGCTGATCAAATGACGGTTATCCCCGATTTTACTGATGTATGGCGTGAATTAGGAAAACATTGGAGAAGATTTCAAAAATTCATAGGGTAAAGTCAAACACTGAATTACGCCCCCAGGTAACAAGCCGCTCCTTCACCGGCGCATTGAACAACTTCATCTCATCGAAGAACAAAGAATCTGGGATTTACAAATTCCGATCTAAGATCTTAGATCGGAATCTGTAAATTTTACTTTCAGTGCAAATACACTGCACCCGCCTGTCATTCTTTTGTGCAAAAATTAACCAGCCATGCACAAAGAACTATTTACCAACGTTACTTTCGGCGAGCTG
>JAHYJP010000333.1 GCA_019429055.1 Bacteroidales bacterium | reverse complement strand
TATACCAACCGGTAATACTATATTCAGCAATCCTGGTTCCAGTGTAACACCAAAAATTGAAAATGCTTTGATAAAATTTTCTATAAAAAAGTTGAAATACTTAAAAATTCCAACCTAAAATCCCTGAATTCTTAATAACGAGGATTACCTAAAGTTCTTAATTCTTTAAGATATATATACTTATGGTCAGATTATTGACTTGACATATTTATAAAAACACGTATAATTATAACTATGGCATATGTTATCGAGCAAAAGGTTAAAGACCATGTTTATCTGTATGAAGTCGAAAGCTATTGGGATAAAGAGAAAAAACAATCCAGACAGCGAAGAACGTACCTTGGTAGAAAAGATATCCAGACCGGTGAAATAATTCAGGAAAAGGAATCCTACGCTGCATGGGATTATGGTCATGTGGCATTGCTTGAACAGATTGCACAAAAAACAGGACTAAAGGCCGAATTAAAAAAAGCATTTCCTTCCGTGTGGCAAGAGATCTTTACTTTGTCGCTTTTTAAGATCACTGAAGGAAGACCCTTTTACCTGTGTAGCCATTGGCTCGAAACAGTCGGCCTTTCCGAAAAACCTGATCTTTACTCACAACGTATCAGCGAACTGTTAAAAGATCTTTCACAGCAGAAGGATGCCCGGTTTCGATTCTTTACATCTTGGGCAGAGCGTTATAGACAATCAAATGATTTTATTGTCTTCGATATTACTTCTGTATCGTCTTTCGGTAACAGCATTGATTATCTGGAATGGGGCTATAACAGAGACAAAGAATCTTTAAGCCAGATAAACCTTGGGGTTGTTTTTGCTCGACCAGTAGACCTGCCTTTATTTTATTCCCTCTACCCAGGCAGTATTCATGATGTATCTACCCTTTCAAACATCATAACAGAACTTGATATCTTGAAACTGGAAAAGACCTTATTCGTTCTAGATAAGGGATTCTACAGCAAGGCGAATCTTTCCCGAATGAAAGAGATGCTGCATATAATTCCTTTGCCTGTAAGAACTAATTTAGAAAAAGATCTGATTGGACAATATACCGATACCATACGTTCATCCCGGTATGCAATAACCTGCAATCAGCATGTGTTGTACTGTGCATTGGAGGAGGTTACCATTGCCGGTACGGACTATCATGCCTTCATTTATTTAGATGAACAGAAACAGGCGGAACAGCACAAACGCTTATTAAAAGAAATCCTTGAATGCGAGCAGTTTGTTGTATCGCAGAGTTACACCAAACGCTCAGATTTTGAATCTTTTTTTAAGGAACGAAAACCTGGTCTGAAACAATATTTTGTTCTTCACAAAAAAGGTCGTTATTATGAACTGAGTCGGAATACTGCAGAAATCGATCATGCCCTTTCAAGAATGGGTATGTTTGTACTGATCACTAACAGTGAATTGACAGGGGAACAAGTAATTAATTTCTATCGGGAAAAAGATGGTGTTGAGAAATGTTTCGATTCGCTAAAAAACAATCTTTCCTTAAAGCGGTTGCGTGTGCATTCCCAGGACGCACTTGAAGGGTTACTGCTGATAGAGTTTGTTGCATTGATTCTCTATTCATATATGGGGAAAGTCCTTCGGGAACATAAATTAAATACGAAGCTATCAATCCCAGAAATTTTATTTGATCTTCGGAAAATAAAAAAAATACGTTTTGGAATGAAAAAAACCATAATTTCAGAAATATCAAGTCAACAAAGAAAGATCCTGAAAGCCTTTGATGTGACCATCGGATCTTAGGTCATCGTTATAACCTTTCAGGGATTTTAGGTATAATCATTGAATGAAGCGGGGAGGCCTAACAACCGTTTCAACCTGACAGCGCTACTGTCACGGTTTTTGCTGTTCGCTCTGCTCACTTACGCAAAAACCGCGCCAGCTTCACGCGCTGCAGGTTAAACGAATGTTAGGTCTACGATAATTAAAGTTTTGGATTATGGTAAATATTGTTTTGGGTTCTTTTGCGTTCCTCACTACCTGGAAACCAGCCCGCATCTGCGACCTTGTATTAGAAGATAATTGACTCTACGAGGCTTTATGAATTGCATGAATGTGAATTCTCAACAGTGAAATCAGAACAGCAGAACATCTTGGTCAGTTGTGACCAGGGCAAATCCAATCAGCTATTGTATGTTGTAAAGCTGGATTGTGGAATCAGTCGATTCGATAAAATTATGGCTTC
>JAHYJP010000332.1 GCA_019429055.1 Bacteroidales bacterium | reverse complement strand
AAAAAGAAGAAATTAAATAGAAAAAAGATGAAACGCATAAGTAAAAATACCGACACACAAAAGTATGATGATCTTAAAACGTTTTATCTGACCACTTAAAAACAATAAAAATAAACAGATGAACAAAATAATAATAATTATTATAGCCGCATTATTGACCTTTTCTTGTCAGCAAAACAAAGAGAAAAAAGTAATAGATGAGGTGCATCAGCATTCAGAAACAACCACAGAGACAAAAACAACCAAAAGCCCGCATACCTCAACTATGGAAACAATTGGGGGAGCACACATACATATTGATTATTCATCCCCAAGGGTGAGGAATAGAATAATTTTTGGCGGACTATTGGCTTATGATGAGGTTTGGCAAGCAGGTGCACATATGGCAACCTGGGTGGAAATATCTAAAGATTTAAGTATTGAAAATCAGGTGTTACCTAAAGGAAAATATGGATTTTTTCTCATTCCAAGTAAAGACAAGTGGACAGTAATCTTTAATAAAAATTGG
Source organism: Bacteroidales bacterium (assembly GCA_019429055.1). Lineage (GTDB taxonomy): Bacteria > Bacteroidota > Bacteroidia > Bacteroidales > UBA7960 > SKVR01. The sequence goes on along the minus strand of JAHYJP010000332.1, from coordinate 1,704 downwards.
AATCAACACGGAAAAGACGCCTATGATGAAAACGATGATGTACTCAGATTTCAACTAACTCCGGAGTTTTATGATGAAATTAAAGAAGAATTGGAGTACACTATTCATCCAATAGACAGTTCAAAAGGAATTTTTTCTTTGCAATGGGAACGAGTTAAAATAAGTTTTCCATTCTCAGTAAATTAGCAATGTAAATTTTAACAAGTGAATAAATTAATCTTTAAATTTTAACCTATGAAAAAAGTAGTATTAAGTATGGCTGTTTTGGCAGTAATAGGAATGACTTCCTGCAAAAATCAAACAGAAGAACAACAAGCAAGCACAGAAACGATGGAAGAAGTCAAAGAAATAGCAATGGCTGAAACCACCTTTGGTGTGCGTGGCAATTGCGGAATGTGCAAAAAAACCATCGAAACAGCTGCCAGCAGCGTAGAAGGTGTTATCGCTGCCACTTGGGATATTGACCTCAAGAAAATTGATGTGAATTATGACGACACCAAAACCGATTTGATGGCGATTCACAATGCCATTGCAGCTACCGGTTATGACACCGACCAGGTTTCAGGTAGTGAAGAAGCCTATGCAGAATTACCACAATGCTGCAAATTTGACCACACTATGGAAATGAGCCTAAGCGAGCCAGCCAGCGGCGAAAGTGGCAACCACCACGAAATGGAATAACTTTTTTAAAAACCCATTCAGTTTTGAGTGGGTTTTTTTAGCTCAAATTAAATCTTAAGACAAAACAAAAAATGAAACACACCTATCCCATCACCGGAATGACCTGCAACGGTTGCCGTTCGCACGTAGAAAAAGTACTGTCTGAAGTGGACGGTGTAAGCAATGCAACGGTCGATTTAGAAAAAGCAGAAGCTACTATTGAAATGGAGTCACATATTTCTATAGAAACCTTTCAAAAAGCCCTCAAAGTAGGAGGCGGTAATTACCAAATTCACAAACCCGGAACTGAAAAGCACCAGCACGCAAACCAAAAGCAATCTAAAGAAACCCCAAAAGGCAAAGGTAAAGGTACGTTTTACTGCCCAATGCATTGTGAAGGCGATAAAACCTATGACAAGCCTGGCGACTGCCCCGTATGCGGGATGGACCTAGTTGAAGAACTTTCCTCTCCCTCCTTTGGAGGGGATCAGGGGGGAGGATATACCTGCCCAATGCACCCCGAAGTGGTCAAGGACGAGCCCGGTAGTTGTCCCATTTGCGGAATGGATTTGGTGCCCAAACAAGCCGATATTTCAGCAGAATTGAAAACTTACAACAAGCTACTCAAAAAGTTCAAAATAGCAGTTGTTTTTACCCTGCCCATTTTTATCATCGCGATGTCTGAAATGATTTCGGGCAATCCTTTGTATGACTGGATGGATATGAAATACTGGAACTGGGTGCAATTGGCACTTTCCATTCCCGTGGTGTTTTATGCCACTTGGATGTTTTTTGAACGCGGCTGGCGCTCCATCGTTACCTGGAACCTTAATATGTTTACCCTCATCGCCATTGGTGCCGGCGTGGCCTGGTTGTTCAGTGTGGTGGGCTTGTTGGTTCCCGATATCTTTCCAGACCAATTCAAAACCCCTATGGGAACCGTGCACGTTTATTTTGAAGCGGCTACAGTTATTCTCACATTGGTATTGCTAGGGCAGTTACTGGAAGCTCGGGCGCACAGTAAAACCAACTCGGCGATTAAGG
>JAHYJP010000083.1 GCA_019429055.1 Bacteroidales bacterium | reverse complement strand
ACTTCCTCATCATAAATAGCATCGTATGGAATTTCAGCATAGGTTAGCGCAAGGGTAACAGCATCATCCCAGGGAAGACTGTGCGGTGGAGTATAGACTGCAATCCGGGGAACTTTGTGTAATACAATCTGCTCCATATTCACATCAGGATGTGTGATCTCATTGATAATGGCATTTGCCTGAACGTCAGCTATTACCTGGTATGATACACCCCGAATGGCTAACTCCTGTTCAAACCTGCTATGATGGGGAAACATAAAACTTCCGCCACGATAGTTGAGCAGCCAGCTTACTTCCACATCATAAGTAAGAACGTAAAATGCAATGCCATAGGCTTTCAGATGATTACTCTGAGAGTTGTCCATAGGTACTAATATTTGCGCTGAATGGGCAACAAAAATGCTCAGTATTGAAAAAACCAGGGAAAGAAGAAGCTTTTTTATCGTGTTCATAGTATAAATTTACTGAAAATCTTCAATACGTGATGTCAGGGGTAGTTTTAAAAAAACAAAACTTTTCTGCTTTTATTACGCACAGAAAAGTTTTTTATTATTGGTTTAAGGATGTTGCAGCAGATTTCTCAGTAATTTTCAATAAACTATTGTCAAATTAATATTCGGTTTGAATCATAATTTGACACCCTACATTTTACATCTGGCATCAAACATTTGATCCCCTATGCACAGGATTTCAAACCTAAAGGTTCTCAACATTAAAACGGAACCTCATCATCTTCATCATCGTTCATGCGCGAGGGAAGGGTAACCACATTTTGTTGTGGAGCATCAAATGCTGAGGAGGGTCTCAGATCGCTGCTCTGATCAAAATCGCCTGTTTCATAATCCATAAACTTGGCAAACCTGTCAACAAATCTAAGCGGAACATCTTCCAGCGCACCGTTACGGTGTTTTGCGATAATAAATTCGGCGAGACCTTCGGTTGAATTGCCTTGTTCATCCTCATGGATTTTGTAATACTCAGGCCGGTAGATAAAACAAACCATATCTGCATCCTGCTCAATGGCACCCGATTCGCGAAGGTCGGAAAGAATAGGTTTTTTCGATCCCCCACGGGTTTCAACAGCACGACTAAGCTGAGATAGAGCGATAATAGGAATATTCAGCTCTTTTGCCAGACTTTTCATAGATCGGGAAATATTGCTGATTTCCTGTTCGCGGTTTCCTCCTTTATCACTTCCGCCTGACATAAGCTGAAGGTAGTCAACAATTACCAGTTGAATATCATGTTGTGCTTTTAATCTTCTGCATTTTGCGCGCAATTCAAAAATGGAAAGTGCAGGAGTATCATCAATATACAGAGGAGCATCAGTCAGGTTGCTGAGCTTGGCATTGAGTTGTTCCCATTCATATTGCTCAAGTTGTCCGCGTTTAAGTTTATCGGAAGCCAGTTCAGATTCACTTGCAATCAACCGCATAACAAGCTGTACACCGGCCATCTCCAGAGAAAATACAGCAACCGGTTTTTTGAAATCCACAGCTATATTGCGGGCCATGGTAAGAACAAAGGCTGTTTTACCCATACCCGGGCGGGCAGCCAGAACAATAAGATCAGATTTTTGCCAGCCGGCTGTAACACGATCGATAGCTGAAAAGCCTGAGGGGACACCACTGATATGGCCTTCCTGGTCACGTGAATTTTCAATCTGCTTGATGGCCTCTTTTACCAGAGAAGGCATATCGGCATAATTACGGCGAAGGTTGGTTTCACTAACTGCAAAAAGTTCTTTCTCAGCTCTATCAAGAATATCAAAAACATCGGTTGAATCTTCGTATGATTCTTTGATAATGATATCGGAAATCCGGATAAGTTCGCGTTGCAAAAACTTCTGCAAAACGATTCGGGCATGAAACTCAACATTGGCAGCAGATGCAATTCTGTTTGTCAGTTGAGAAATGTAATAAGCACCTCCCACAGCATCCAGCTCACCGTTTTTCTGCAGTTTCTGGGTTACCGTAAGGATATCTACAGGCTCAGAGTCGGAGAAAAGCTGATGAATAGCTTTGAAAATTTTTTGATGAGCTTCCTTATAAAATACTTCCGGTTTAAGAATATCTACCACATTGGTGAGAGCATTTTGCTCCAGCATCATAGCACCCAAAACGGCCTCTTCAAGATCGATAGCCTGGGGCGGCACGCGCCCATGGTCAGCCATCTGGGCTAAACCGGCAATTGATAGTGTTTTTGCAGTTCTTCTGGTTTGGCTGCTTTGTTTTTTCTCCGTGTTTTCCATGCGACAAAAATAACCAATCCGTTAGTAAAAAATGATGAAAATCCGGAATTAAGTTTTCAACAAACCGGTAGGTCACTACAGTAAAAGGTTTTGATCAGATGTATATTTAAAAACCTGACTATCTGTCATATACAATCATCCATCTGAATAACAGATCGTTATCTATCCCTGAATAAACTCCAACCAAAGCTTCTGTAAATTCGCCAGATTTTTTAGTCTGGATTGAATATAAATTTCAAGAGATGCTAAGCCTTCCTGCTTTTCTTTTTCATTATCGATGAGTATCAGTTTCTGGTACAATGCATCAACTTCCTGTGGGATCTCAAGATTTTTTGGAAGTTTTTCAAATTCTCGGTCAAAGTGTGTCAGGATATCTTCCGGGTTTTTAAGTTTCTTCATGGTAGGGAAAACCACGAAATGTTCATCCCATGGTTGTCTCAGATCCACAAATTTTGACTTAAGTGCCAATAAAACCTCTTTCTTCTCCGGCATATTTCGGGCATAAAGATCGATCACAGCCTTCTCTAATGTATCATTGAAAACCCATATTATATCAAATGATTCAGCTTCCTTTAGAAGTAATTCCCCTGTTTCAGTATCTGAATTTCTCTCCGGATCAATAATCCTAATGCCGGATTTCATAGTTTGAAGATCTGTCCATCCCAAACCAAACGGCAAAATATCATAAGGTTTGGTGCCGTTAAATAAGGGTATTGCCGGTGAAAATGTAAAAGTCGCCAGTATTAACTGTTTCTTTTTATTATCTGAAAGGTAACCGGCAAGGCTGGCCCTGTCAACAACCGGCTTATGATTACGGATACTTTCAAGTTGATTTTTAAACTCAGGCTTAAGCAAAACGGATTCCGGAAGCTCGTCGATTGTTTTTATTCCATTTTTATTGTACCATTCAAACAACCGCCCTTCATCAATACCATCCAAAAGGAAAATGGAACCGGGAGGTACCTTTTTCCAGCAATGTCCGATAAAATCGCATGGATAGGGATCGTTGCAATGTGTACCGATAGGAACATCAGGTGAACTTTTAAGGGCTATAGTCTGCTTGAGCTCGCTAATAAGATCCGCCACATGGTTACTTTTAAGTTTCACATCTTCCAGCCTGCTTTCCAGTTTGAATAATTTCCATGGATCGATTTCTCCTTCCCTTACAAAATCCCTGTCAATGTAGGCGATAAAAAAATCATCCAGTTCGAGACCGCTGCCATTTATCACATAATATTGCAGAGCCGCATCCCAGTGATAAGTTTCTGAAATAGCCTGACTGCTTTTTACTTCAACACCCATCCATTTGCCATTTTCTCTGTAAAGGATATCAAGTGCTACCACTACATCATTAAAAGAAAAAGCTGCTTCGTAAATGACATCTGTCAGTCCTTCTTCAATCAGTTCTCTTGTTTTTTCGACTGATTTGGCCATTTGAAAATGGGTTACCGGGGAGGCATCCACTCCCCCTGGAAATAATTCTCTGGCAAAAATACCCACATGGGTTCCCCTTACAAATTTTGCTCTTTGTTCAGGGCTCAGCGGATCGCGCAGAAAATAGCGGTTTTTATAAAGATAGAGAGCTTTTCTGCACTGAAGGCCTTTAATGAAAGTAGATTTTGATAAAACATTTTTTTTCTTTTTTCCGGTCATCGCAAATATTTTCTATTTAGCTGACTTCAAATTATTGATTCTATGTTTTCATCTTCAAGCTCTCCTCTGAAAGAATACTTTAAAAACAGTCGTGCTGTGGTAACCACATCTTTATTGCAATAAACCGCAATACGTTTAAGGTCATTTTCTTTCCAGTAAACTCTCGCAACATCCGAACCCATGATATCATCTTTTGGTGTGGGAATGCCAAATATTGCGGCCAGCAGGGCCAGTGATGTATAATTTTTATAGTCGCCGAATTTCCACAATTCCATAGTATCCAGGTGGGTAACCTCCCAGGGTTTTTTACCCTGCAGGTTTATGATATCGGGCAGAGGAATCCGGTTGATAAGCATTCGCCTGGCAATGTAGGGAAAATCAAACTCCCGGGAATTATGTCCGCATAAATAATTATCTGCATAACTGAAACGTTTATTCAGCAATTCAGCAAATTCATTGAGAAGTTCAGCTTCCTGATCCGAATAAAATGCCTTACAACGGAATCTTATTACATCTCTTTCCTCTTTACTTTCATGAAAAAAACCGGCAGAAATGCAAACAATCTTGCCAAACTCACTATATATACCAGCCCTCTCGTTAAAGAGTTCTCCGGCGGTTTTCTCCTGATCTCCCCTGATCCGGTCTGCTTTTTTCTCCCAAAGCTCTTTAAAAACATCTGAAAGCTGATTGTAATCAGCTACCATGGGCACGGTTTCCACATCCAGAAAGAGTATTTTCTTCAGATCTATATTTTTCAGCATTTTAATGAAGATAAAAGTTTAACAATCAGTCGTTGGCTGTAATTTTAAACTCGGTACGGCGATTTTGTGCGCGCCCATCTTCTGTTTCATTGGTTGCAATGGGTTGGCTATCAGCATATCCTGCATAAGACAATCGTGAATTATCAATCCCTTGGTCAACCAGGTAATTATACACACTCAAGGCCCTGTTTTCCGATAATGTTTTATTATAGGAAAAATTTCCGGTACTGTCTGTGTGTCCGCTTATCTCAATCTTTATATCTGGATTTTGTTCCAGAAATCTGAAGAGGCGGCTGAGCTCAACTAAGGATTCGGAAAGCAGGTCATGACTGTCAAAATGAAAAAAAACATTTCTTAACACCATAGATTCGCCTTCCATGATAGGTTGCAGGGGTATATCATACAGGTGAGGATCTACACCGGTTCGTACATCATCGAAAGAAAAATTTTCGGAGAAAAATAAATAACCATCGCGCCACACATTCAATGCAAGATTTCTTCTGACAGGTATGGGGATTAAAAATTCTCCGTTGATTTCGCCGGAATGGGATTGAACAAGAATTTCTTCCGACTCAAGATCTGTAAGTTCAAATGCTGCCCTGAGTCTTCGGTTTGTTATAGCATCAAAAACAAAACCCTTCATATATGTAACCATCTGGGGCCGGGCTTCTTCATAAAGCTCAAAGAAATAGAGATCGGAGCCTCCTTGTCCGCCGGTTTGTTCCGAAGCAAAATATGCTTCTTTTCCCGAAGCACCCACCACAAGCGAAATTTCATCAGCGTAAGTGTTAATGGGATAACCCAGATTAACAGGTTCCTGCCAGTTACCATCTTCTCCCCTAACGGTATAAAACAGATCCATCCCGCCCATACCCGGATGTCCGTCGGATGCGAAAAACATTGTACGGTTATCAGGATGAATAAAGGGTGACATTTCTCTTCCAGTGGTGTTGATAACAGGTCCTAGATTTTGTGGCTCGGCCCACTTCCCTTCATTGTTTCTTACAGTCATCCAGATATCCATCCTGCCATAATTACCCCGTCTGTTGCTAACAAAATAAAGGGTGCGTCCGTCAGGTGATATGGAAGGCTGTGAATCCCATGATGCAGTGTTTACCGGTGGACCAAGATTAACCGGCCTGGACCATTCATCATCCAACCTTCGGGCATAATAAATATCGCAACTTCCCATACCATCGGGGCGATTACACGCTGTAAAATACAAATGCAAACCATCGGCAGAAATGCTCTGGGCACCTTCATTGAACTGTGTATTAATCGGAGGCCCCAGGTTTACAGCCGGTGTCCACTGTCCATCTTTCCGATAGCTCACATAAAAATCTTCATACTCTCTTCCCAGGTGCAGGTAATTTGTATCTTCCCTTGGTTTTTTGCGGGTAAAGATCAAAGTTTGCTCATCTGCTGTTAAAGTAGGTGCATATTCGTCATTCAGGCTATTAATGGCCGGACCCAGGTTTTCCGGTTCAAAAGGAACAGGATTGGCCATTGCTTCCAGTCCAAAATCGCTTCTTGAAAGCAGGTCAATGGCTCTTTGCCGGGTATTCTCAGGCATGGGATCATACTCAAGAAACATTCTGAGCTTATCGCCTGCTTCCATATACTTACCAATGGCAAGAGCCGATTCTGCGAACTGATACAAAACACCGGGATAGAAATCAGGATTGATATTAATAGCCATCTGGTAGGCTTCCACTGCGTCATGGAAACGCTCAGCAGACTGAAACATTTCTCCCATAACAATGTAGGCTTCTATAAATTCAGGATCTATACGAATAGCATCCCTGAAACTTTCGGCAGCTGAATTGATATCGCGTAAATTATACTTCTGAACACCATCTTCAAATGCCCTGCGAGCCCGGTTATTTGTTGTTGTAAGCTCGCGCTGTTGCCTTTGAGCTGGTAAATACTCTGATGGCATCAGCAGCACGAGCATTAAAAATAACTTCAGAGAATATCTGATAGGGTTTTTAATCATATGGCCAGTTGTATTTTCAGTAAAAAAGCAGATGCTCAAACTTTAATCTTACCGGTATTATAATGAAATACAAGCAAGAATATTTTATACAAACCTAAGAATTTTTCGCGCTGCAACTGAAAAAAAAAGAAGAAACCAAAAGTTCATATTAAAACTTTGATCATGGAATATTCATAAATTTGTGCGACTGAAGGGAAAACATCCAGCGTGGATTGTTAAGAATAAAATCAACAATGGAAGGTAAAATCTTCTCGTAACGACTCCATTCGGGCTGAAGGTAAAGAAGACATTTTTCCTTTACAAGGGAAACATTTTGTTCGGCCCACCTGAAATCGTCTTCATCATAAACAATAACCTTAAGTTCATCGGCCAGTTGAAGCATATCTTTCCGTGGGTTTTGCTGCGATTTTGGGGACAAACAGATCCAGTCAAATGAGCCACTTAAGGGATAAGTACCGGATGTTTCCAGAAAAATCCTGATCTGGTTATCTTTTAGTTTCCGGCAAAGAATATCCAGGTTATACATAAGTGGTTCTCCGCCCGTAATCACGACTGATTGGGCAGGATACTGCAATACCTGACTTACAATTTCATCGACCGTAGTGAGAGGGTGTAAAGATGCATCCCATGCCTCCTTTACATCGCACCAGTGACAACCCACATCACACCCCCCGATACGAATAAAAAAGGCTGCTTTACCGGTATTAAATCCTTCTCCCTGAATGGAGTAAAACATCTCCATTACCGGTAAAAGCATTCCCCGATCAAGCATTTCATGATGACCGGGACTAAGATTCGTTAGTTTACAATTTGTCAATTCAGGAATAAATTTCTTTTTTTCGGGCTTTGAGCGTATTCATAAGCAGGGAAACAATGGTCATGGGCCCTACACCGCCCGGAACCGGAGTTATAAAGGAGCATTTGGGCGCAACTTCGTCATATTTCACATCCCCCTTAAGTCTGAAACCTGATTTGGTTTCAGATGATTCAACCCTGTGTATGCCCACATCAATAACAATGGCGCCCTCTTTAACCATATCGGCAGTAACAAACTCAGGTTTCCCGATGGCCACTATGAGAATATCAGCCTTTGAAGTGATCTCCTTCAGATTTTTGGTGCGACTATGGCAAACTGTAACCGTGGCATTACCGGGGTTTGTGGTTCTCGACATCAGGATGCTTACCGGCCGGCCAACTATATTGCTTCGCCCGAGCACCACACAGTTTTCACCTTCCGTTTCAATGCCCGAGCGCTTAATAAGCTCCATAATACCATTGGGTGTTGCGGACACATAAGCCGGCAATCCTATGGTCATGCGGCCCACATTTACCGGATGAAAACCATCCACATCTTTTTCAGGACTTATGGCCTGGATAACTTTATTTTCATCAATATGATCAGGTAGTGGCAGCTGAACGATAAATCCGTCAATTTCCGGATCATTATTCAGAAACTCCACAGTTTCCAGTAATTCCTCTTCTGTTATGTCGCTTTCAAACTTGTATGTTGATGAATCAAACCCCACTTCTTTGCAAGCCTTACCTTTACTGGTTACGTATGTTTCACTGGCAGGATCATTGCCTACAAGTATTGCTGCCAGATGCGGCGGGCGCTCATCGGCATCAATCATTTTTTTTACCTGTTCAGCAATTTCCCTTTTTATTTCTGTTCCGATTTTTTTCCCGTCGATAAGTTCCATATTATGTTCTCTATTTTTCAGTGTGTTTTGATTTGTTCAGAAAAACTATAAAGTTATGTCATTTTATTTCCTCATTCCGGGAGCTCCCTTCATCATATTCATAAGTTTGCTGCCTCCGCCCGACATCATTTTCATCATTTTGCGGGTATCGCCAAATTGCTTGATAAGGCGGTTTACTTCCTGGATACTGGTACCGCTTCCTTCGGCAATTCTTTTACGGCGACTGCCATTAAGAATGGCAGGATTAGCTCGTTCATCAGGGGTCATGGAATAAATGATGGCTTCAATACCGGCAAATGCATCATCTTCAAGGTCGACATCCTTCATGGCTTTTCCCATTCCGGGTATCATTCCCATAAGATCTTTTACATTTCCCATTTTTTTGATTTGCTGGAGTTGCTTCAGGAAATCATCAAAATTGAACTGATTCTTGGCAATTTTCTTCTGCAGCCTTCGCGCTTCCTCCTGGTCAAACTGTTCCTGAGCTTTTTCAACCAGAGAAACAATATCACCCATACCCAGGATCCTGTCGGCCATCCTTTTGGGATAAAAAATATCGAGTGCATCCATTTTCTCACCAATACCTACAAATTTGATGGGTTTCTCAACAACCGATCTTACGGTGAGAGCAGCACCACCACGGGTATCACCGTCGAGTTTGGTGAGAACCACACCATCAAAGTCGAGCCTGTCATTGAAAGCTTTTGCAGTATTAACGGCATCCTGACCCGTCATGGCGTCAACCACAAAAAGGGTCTCCTGCGGGTTAAGGTTCTTTTTGAGAGATGCAATCTCATCCATCATTTGCTGGTCAATAGCAAGACGACCTGCGGTATCAACAATTACCACACTATGCCCCATGGTTTTTGCATGGTTAACTGCTTTTTTAGCAATACCCACCGGGTCTTTGGAACCTTCTTCAGTAAAAACTTCAACATTGATCTGCTCACCCAGAACCTTGAGCTGATCAATCGCTGCCGGACGATATACGTCGCCCGCTACGAGAAGTACTTTCTTAGATTTCTTGTTTTTAATATAGTTGGCAAGCTTGGCAGAAAATGTGGTTTTACCACTACCCTGCAAACCTGCTATAAGAATAATGGCAGGGCTTCCCTTTAAATCGATTTCAACATTGGTATGACCCATGAGTGCAGTAAGCTCCTCATGCACAATTTTAACCATAAGTTGACCGGGAGAAACGGCTGTAAGTACATTCTGACCCAGCGCTCTTTCTTTTACGGTTTCAGTAAAACTCTTTGCAATTTTAAAACTGACATCAGCATCGAGCAAAGCTTTACGAACATCCTTCAGGGTTTCTGCAACATTAATCTCAGTAATATGGCCCTGCCCTTTCAGCAGTTTAAAGGCCTTATCAAGGCGATCCGATAAATTATCAAACATTTTTTGTGAACTTTAATTTTGTGCAAAATTATCATTTATTATTGTTTTAGCCAGTTAATTTTTGGTCTTAACCAGCGTCTGTCATGGCAAGAATTGTTAATAAAACGTTGAAAAATACGCGTTACTCAGCGTAAAGAGAAAGTTAATTTTTCATACATTTAATTCGTAAAGAAAACATGAAAATATGCGTGATGGTTTTTTCGTAACTTTGCATTGTCTTTATTTCCTTCAATTCGTTAAAGAAGCTGAATAGCAGTTTTGTAGATCTTTTGGAGAGTTATCAGACACAAAAAATATAACTACTTAATGAGTAACAAATTAAACGACATCAATGATATACCCTGGCAGGTTCAACGTTTCAATGAACTAATCAGCCGGGAACAATCTATATATTTTGATGTGGATGATTTTGAAGAGATCATTGACCATTACGTCATTGAAAGTGAATTCAGGAAAGCACTTCATATTTCTGATTACGCTCTCAGGGTGCATAATGGGTCGGTTCCGCTTATGCTTAGAAGAGCCCAGCTATTGGCCAGCACCAACAAAGAAGATAAGGCTCTTGAAATACTATTGGATATAGAAGCTCTGGAACCCGACAATTCGGATGTGTTTCTTACCAAAGGTGCTATTTATTCTCAACTGAAGCATTACGAAAAAGCCATTGAAGAATACAACAAGGCCGTTCACAATGCTGATGAACCCGATTATATCTATTGCAACATTGCCTTTGAATACGAAAACATGGGCAATTTTGATAAAACCATTGAATACCTTTCAAAGGCCCTTGACCTGAATCCGGATAATGATCTTGCCATTTACGAAGCGGCATATTGTTTCGATCTGCTTTCTCTCACCGAGGAAAGCATCAATTTCTTCAGCAAACTGATTGATCGACATCCTTATTCTATTGAAGCATGGTTCAATCTGGGTGTCTCATATATCAACGCAGAGTTGTACGAAAAAGCCCGTGAGTCATTCGAGTTTGCCCTTGCCATTGAGCCCGACCATACACCTACCTGGTTTCACCTGGGATATGCGCTAAGCCTGAACGAAAATTTCAAAGATGCCATACAAGCCTACAAAAAATCTATGGACAAAGACGAAGGCGATGCAATGAAATACTATTACATCGGTGAGTGTTACGAAAAGATGGAAGATTATGTAAACGCAAGACTTTATTACAAAAAAGCCACACGTTTGCAGGCCGATATTCCGGATGCATGGATCGGTATGGGTGTTTGCGAACACGAAATGGGCAATGCCAAAATAGCACTGGAATATTTGCACAGAGGTGTTGATCTTGATCCTGACAACACCGGATACCTCTGTATTCTTGCAGATATCTATATGGCTCAGGACAACCTTGAAGAAGGAGCAAATTATTTTGAAAAGGCCATCGAATCGAGCCCGGAAGAAGAAATCATCAGGATAGATTATGCCGATGCTATGGCTGATAAAAAGGAATGGGTTGAATGTGAGAATATCATGCTTGAAACCATCGAGAAATTTCCTGAAAGTGCCATAGCCTGTTACCGAATGGCAGCATACCTTTATTTGCAAGGCAAAAATAAAGAAGCATCCTACTTTTTTGAAGAGGCCATGATGATGGATTTCGAAAAACATGCTTCTGTTTTTGAACAATTTCCTGAATTAAAGGATCATGCTGGAATTTTATCCTTGATCCACTTTTATGGTCAATGATGTAATTTGATTATTTTTGCCACCGTCAGATTACTCCCTTCCGGGAACAATAACACAATTTGATTTCCTTTTAAATATCAATATGACCATACACTAAAGCTTTTACTATGAAATTACCTCATTTACCCCAGCGAGAAGAAAAACCCCGGGAAAGGGGCATTGCCATGATGATGGACAAAGGTTTAAGCCTGAAAGAAACAGAAGGAATAATTCAGGTTGCAGGCCATTTGATCGATTTTGCCAAACTGGGGTTCGGCACCTCACTCATAAGCAATAACGTTAAAGAAAAAGTGAAACTTTACCGCGATGCCGGAATTAAGGTTTACCTGGGAGGTACGCTTTTCGAAGCCTGCGTAATAAGGAACTGTGTTGATGAGTATGAGAAATTTATTGATAAACTGGATGTTGATGCCGTAGAAATTTCAGATGGCAGCATGGAGATGGAACATGAAAAAAAGTGCGGATATATTTCATATTTTGCAAAAAAAAGAACCGTACTCAGTGAAGTGGGAGCCAAAGATGCGAGCGTAGAGACCGATCACAGCATGTGGGTTCATCATATGGGTGCAGAGCTTAAAGCTGGTAGCAGCTATGTAATCGGAGAAGCAAGAGAAAGCGGAACAGTTGGCATCTACAAGCATTCGGGATCAGCAGATACCGGTCTGATAGATGACATTCTCAAACAAATCCCCCCGGAAAAAATAATATGGGAAGCCCCTTTGAAGCAACAACAGGTATGGTTTATTCAGTTACTGGGATATGATGTTAATCTGGGCAATATTGCCCCTGCAGATCTTATTCCACTTGAGACACTGCGACTGGGTTTGCGGGGAGATACTTTTTTCGATTTCCTGCCTGAAGAATTTCAGAAGTTCAAGCTTAAATAAAATGGAGATCTAATAACATACTTTCTCATTTTCCAGTTTTTTTATTTTCCAATTTACCAGTTACCACTCTAACTTCAGTTTTTAATGTCAAAAAGAAATTTAAAGGAATACGTCTTACTTACGGCCAGGGGTCTGGGAATGGGTGCCGCAGATGTAATTCCGGGAGTATCAGGTGGCACTATTGCTTTTATAACAGGCATTTACCAGGAACTCATCAACAGCATAAAATCAGTTGATAAAACATTTCTTAAGCTGCTTTTTAGCGAGGGAATAGTTGCGGCATGGAAACATATCAATGGGAACTTCCTTGTGGCTGTTTTTTCCGGTGTTCTGATCAGCATATTTTCACTGGCCAGGTTGATCTCGTGGCTTTTGCTGGTATACCCTATGCTGGTGTGGGCATTTTTTTTCGGGCTTATTATTGCGTCAGCATTGCATGTGGGGAAAAAGATAAACAGGTGGAATACAGGTATTATTATTGCACTTATTGCGGGCACGGCCATTGCAGCCTATATTACCATTGCCACCCCTGCAAATACAACCGAAAGCATGTGGTTCATTCTCTTATCAGGAACCATTGCCATAACAGCTATGATACTGCCGGGCATATCGGGTAGTTTTATTTTACTGTTACTTGGCAAATATGAATTTATACTCAATGCTGTTAAAGATCTGCAAATTGGCATAATAGTAATCTTCGGAATCGGATGTGTGATTGGCCTCATAAGTTTCTCGAACGTAATTTCCTGGTTCTTCAAAAAGTTTCCTGACGGAACTATGGCTTTGCTTACCGGATTCATGCTGGGTTCGCTTAACAAATTATGGCCATGGAAAGAGGTAATCTCCTATCGTTTTAACAGTGCAGGCGAGAAAGTACCATTGCTTGAAAAAAGTATTTCACCTCAACAATACGAAACCATTACAGGGCAGGAAAACTTATTGATACCTGTAATTATATGCATGTTGGCAGGATTTCTTCTCATATTCATTTTTGATGTGATTGCCGCTCGTAAGGAATCAAAACAAAACCATCAGGGTAATGGATAAATTGTTCGGACTCATCGGCTATCCAATATCGCATTCATGGTCGGCGAATTATTTTGCTGAAAAGTTTCGTTCCGAAAACATCAAGGGCTGTCATTACAAACTTTTTCCACTTATGGAAATCGGAGAATTTGAAGATCTGATAGCTTCTGAACATGATTTACTGGGGCTAAATGTAACTATACCATACAAAGAACAAGTAATTCCGTTTCTTGATCAGCTGGACAAATCAGCCCGGGAAATCGGGGCTGTAAATACCATTAAAATTACGCAGCGGGAGAAAGTGGTTTTCAAAAAAGGATTCAATACTGATGTTGTGGGGTTTGAAAAAAGTCTTGATCATTTTAATGTTGTAATTCCTGACAGAGCTTTAATTCTGGGTACAGGTGGTGCATCCAAAGCAGTGGATTGGGTACTCAGAAAACGTGGATGCAAGACCATATTTGCAACCCGTGCCAGAAAAAATGAGAACCAGATCACTTATGAAGATTTAGGAAAAACATCTCTTGATGACTTTCCCCTGATCATTAACACTACTCCTTTGGGAATGCATCCCGATGTCGATAAAACTCCCGGACTTCCTTATCATACGCTTAAATCAAATCAAACGCTTTATGATTTGATTTACAATCCGGCAGAAACCATGTTTTTAAAAAAGGGAAAAGAAAAAGGATGTAAAACTATCGGTGGGCTATATATGCTTCAACAACAGGCCGAAGCAGCCTGGCAGATTTGGACAGCAGATACGGTTATCTGACAAAATTCAAATGATTCAATTATCTTCAGATAGCTTATTCTTATTCTTCCAGATATAGATCATCAAAGCTGTAAAAATAATTCCCATTACGATTCCCGGATACGGGTTGATTTCTTCCAAAGGCTCATACCATAATCGATACAACCCATAAATAAGTGAAAAGAAACCGGCAAATACCAGCGTTAGAAAAAGGATAAAATCAAAATATTTTTCAATCTTTTCGAAACCCGGATTGGCATCAGTTTCTGAATCGTAGTATGCATATTTATCGCCTTTAGCACGGTATTTTACTTTTCCGGGTCTGTAATAAACCTTTTGCGATGGAACTCCGTTCCTTAACCGCATGTCATAGATCTTTCGCTTCTCCTGATTACACAAAACCTGGTAAGCTTCATTGATTTTTTTAAAATCTTCATGTGCTTTAAGATCGGAGTTAACATCGGGATGCAGGCTCTTGGCTTTTTCACGAAATGCCTGCCGCACTTCATATTGATGTGCGTCCGGCGAAATTCCAAGTATTTGATAATAAGTGATCAAGGTTCAATGATTCAGTACTGTTCAACAACAATACAAGAAACTATGATTTGAATTTATTGTAGAGTAAAAATAGGCATTAATATAAACATTTCCAATACTTTGAGCAATTCAATCCTGATGACCGGCTGATTATTTCATAAGTAAAAAACCTGCAATTGACAACGACAAAAACTGTTGAAAAATTATGATAGGGTTCACTAAACCTTAATGAATAACCTGCAAAACCACTTTGGAAAAAAAGCTGAAAATATTTGTCTATAATAAAAATATTGCCGTACTTTGCACTCCCTTAAAAAGAAGATAAAAATTAGTATTCAACTCATAAATATTGTCAGAAGATGTCACGAGTTTGTCAGATAACAGGAAAGAAACCCATTACAGGTCATCATGTATCCCACTCCAACATTAAAACCAAAAGGAGATTCCTTCCCAATCTTCAGGTAAAAAAGTTTTATCTTCCGGAGGAGGATCGTTGGGTTAGCTTAAAGGTTTCTGCCAAGGCCATTCGTATAATTAACAAAGTTGGCTTTAGCAAAGCATTAAAAGAAGCACGCGAAAAAGGATTCTATGCTGAATAAGCGGCATAAAAATTTATATCTGGAAAGCTGTCTGTAAATACAGGCAGCTTTTTTTTATGCAAACATTGCCGAAAGTAATGTGTTAATTTTGTCAAAAAGGATACTATTTTCAGTAAAATTATCCTGACATTAACTTATTATTTTTACTTTTAAACCTGTATCATATTTAAGAAGACTACTGTATACCATGCTGAAGTACCTTTTCATCATATTTGCAACATTGCTCTTAATTGTATCTGCTTCAATGCTGATTGCAAGCGATACTGATGAACCCCGTCCCCGCAGGGTAATTCAGTTCAGCGGACTTGTGCTTACAGGTGACAGCCTGAAAGCCGTACCTTACACCAACATCTGGGTGCGAAATACACGAAGGGGAACCACATCCGATTACCAGGGTTTTTTCTCCATTGCAGTCAGGGAAAGAGATACCTTACGTTTTACTGCCGTTGGTTTTAAGGAAATTAACTATGTTATTCCTGACACGCTGACATCCAACAGGTACTCAGCCATACAACTCATGACACAGGACACCATCCACCTGGCAGAAACAGTAATTTACCCCTGGCCTACACGTGAGCAGTTCCGTTATGCTTTTCTCAATACGGAAATACCCGACGATGATAACGAACGTGCCCTGCGGAACCTGGAACGGGCAGACATGAAAGAAAGACTCGAAAAAATGCCATTGGATGGTTACTCAAACTTCCGGCACATGACCGACCAGCACGCACAACGATTGTATTATGCAGGACAGCGACCACCTATGCGAATATTCGACCCTTTTGCTTGGGGGCAGTTTATTCAGGCCTGGCGCGAGGGTAAATTCAAAAGAGATGATTAAAAGCAAATATGTAGTTCTATACAATATTCTTTTCGATTTTCTGTTATAAATTACAATCCGGCAAAGTATGATTTAGCATTTCCGAATCAGCATAGTTGCTGATTTTTGTTAATTTTGTCGGGCAAAAAATTCAGGTAAAAAACACCCTTAACATTTAGCAATTCTGTGAAGCCGTATCTAATTCTCCCTTTTTTTATTGGATTGCTGTTTATTTCATCTGTTCTGTGGGCTCAACAGTCCACCATCGAAGGTATTATTACCGATGAAAATAAAAAACCTCTCGAATTTGTAAGCATAGCTATTGAAGGAACTTCAAGGGGCACCAGCACCAATGCCAACGGGTTTTTCCGTCTTCAGGCCGACTTTACACAAACTCAGCGGGTCGTTGTTTCTTACCTGGGATATAAAATATACGAATATGAAATAACACTGACTCCCGGAGAATTGCGCAGGCTTGACATTCAGCTTGAACCCCTGGCAACTCTTCTTCCGGATATTGAAGTGCGGGAAACACAAATTATCACCAGTCA
>JAHYJP010000331.1 GCA_019429055.1 Bacteroidales bacterium | reverse complement strand
AGGATTATCAAGCAGCACGCCTGAGCCGCCACTGGCTTCGTTGCGGTGCACATTTACCTTATCAGTACCCTGGATGGTGTCGTAAATATCATTATACACATTGGTAGCCACATGCAGACCAATACCGATAATCAAAACGATGATAAAGTTGATAACATCCAAATAACCATTGATGTAAACGCTCAATAGTGTGCCCGCTACAATAGGGGCAATGATGGAACTCAGGAACTGTGCCCTGATCATTTTTGCAATGCTGGGTTGTGAACTCATTTTTGAATTATTTATGTGACAAATAAAATCTAAACATCTGTATACCTGTAAGAGTTCATGTGTAGATTAATTTTTGAAAATTATTCTTGTAAATTGCGAAAAGAGTCCTAGTTCAATGGATAAGTAATTTACCAAAGTGATTATTTTTGTGGCTGCAAATTATTTTTACATGAAGAACCCATCTGAAAAAGACGAACGACAGTACCTTGAATTCATAAAAGAAAAAATCAATCAGGCTCTCACCCAAATTGATGAAAGTCTTCAGGAACAGGCCAAAGATCTGCATGCTTCCAAAGAATATCTGTATGAGAATAAAGATGCCATGGACCGCATGGAAAAGGAAGCTGTGCGCTATTCCATTACCAGCAGCGCCATACTTGGTGAGGCTTCTGTGGAAAAGAGAAAAAGGATTGAAAAACTCCTGGATTCACCGTATTTCGGACGTATTGATTTCAGTGAAGATGGAGAAAAAGACCGAAAACCTGTATATATCGGGATCTATTCCTTTTTTGATGAAAAGGAGAATTCCAATATCATTCACGACTGGCGTGCACCTATCTCATCCATGTACTATGATTTTGAACTGGGAAAAGCTTTTTATCAGGCTCCTTCCGGAAAAATAAAAGGTGAGGTTTTATTGAAACGGCAATACAGGATTCGCAACGGTAAGATGGAGTTCATGCTGGAAAATTCCCTGAATATTCACGATAATATTCTCCAGGAGGAACTGAGCAAGGCTTCGGATGACAAGATGAAAAACATCGTGGCCACTATTCAGCGCGACCAGAATGCCATTATCCGTAACGAAATATCAAGGGTTCTTATCATCCAGGGAGTAGCCGGCTCAGGTAAAACTTCCATTGCCTTGCACCGGATTGCTTTCCTTCTTTACCGTTTCCGGGAAAATCTTTCTTCCAAAGAGATCCTGATCATATCGCCCAACAAGGTTTTTGCCGATTATATTTCCAATGTTCTCCCCGAACTGGGCGAAGAGCGTATCCCTGAGATGGGGATGGAAGAGCTGGCGCATAAGGTTCTGGACAATAAATATAAATTCCAGTCTTTTGCCGAACAGGTGAACAGGCTTCTGGAAAAACCCGATGATGCATACATAAATCGCATAAAATTCAAGGCAGATTTTGCTTTCCTGGGAAAGCTGGATGAATATGTAAACCATGTGAACAACAATTTCTTTCAGCCCAAAGACCTGTGGATTAAAAAGAATTTTGTTCCCGAATGGTTTATCCGCGAACGCTGGGAAGGTTATCACCGCCTGCCCCTCATGAAACGCTTTAATGAAATTACCCGCGATATCGAAGACAACATCAGGATATATTACAAATACGAAATTGAAACGCAGGAAAGAAATGAAATCCGTAAGGCTGTTACCGGTATGTTCAGAACAACCAGTATTCGAGAATTGTACCGTGAATTTTACAACTGGTTAGAGAAACCCGACCTGTTCAAAACCGCAAAGCGTTCGGTTCTGGAATATGCTGATGTGTTTCCGCTCATCTATCTGAAAATCCGTCTGGAAGGTTATAAAGCCTTTGAAGATGTGAAGCACCTGCTGGTAGATGAGATGCAGGACTATACCCCGGTGCAGTATGCAGTTTTGTCAAGGCTCTTTCCATGCAAAAAAACCATCCTTGGCGATGCGGCACAATCGGTTAATCCTTTCAGCTCTTCATCTGCAGAAGAAATTCGCAGGGTTTTTCCCGAAGCCGATAGTGTAAAGTTGTTGAAGAGCTATCGTTCCACTTATGAGATAAGCCGTTTTGCACAAAAAATATCTCCATCAGATGAATTTGTTGCCATTGAAAGGTACGGGGAAGAACCTGTGGTAAAGGCCTGCAAGTCGGTTTCAGAAGAACATGCGCAAATCCAGTCATGGGTAGAAGATTTCAGGAAATCGGGTGAACATCAGTCACTGGGAATAATCTGCAAAACTCCT
>JAHYJP010000082.1 GCA_019429055.1 Bacteroidales bacterium | reverse complement strand
GCCAGAATGGTAAAAATCAAAAAACTCAGGTAATTTTTTTTCTTCATGTTGACTTGATTTTTGATTGAAAGATTCCTGGATTATTTGTTGTTATTCTGAATATGATTTCAGATTTTTCTTTAACAAATTTTACAAAAATCAAAGCTACAATAACTCTAATAATCTGCTAAGAGTTTTTGATTTTTTTTTACAAGTTTATTTTAATTTGTGGAATACTCTATATTGTATTTTACTATGAACATCCGGCA
Source organism: Bacteroidales bacterium (assembly GCA_019429055.1). GTDB lineage: Bacteria > Bacteroidota > Bacteroidia > Bacteroidales > UBA7960 > SKVR01. The sequence continues at coordinate 16,464 of JAHYJP010000082.1, read as the reverse complement.
TTGAGAAATTTCACTATTTGGTACAACAACTGATCTAGTAGTTTGAATATCTCCTAAAGAAATGAATTTTTTAAAAATAAAAGCCGGACTACGCAATGTAATCCGGCTTTTAGATAATTAATATTTAAAAGGGTTAAGCAGATTTAATTATGAGCCTGCCTTTTCCTTGGTGACTTTTTGAGCCTTAACAGTAATTTCGCTGTTTTCGCTGTCGAAATCCACATGAATCTCATCGCCTTCAACAACTTTAGATCTGATGATCTCCTCGGCAAGAGGATCTTCCAGGTACTTCTGGATGGCTCTCTTGAGCGGGCGGGCACCAAAGGCTGAATCCCATCCTTTTTCTGCAATGTATTCTTTTGCAGCATCTGAAAGGATAACCTTGTAGCCCAGATCTTCAATGCGCTTGTAAAGCATGGCAAGCTCAATATCGATGATCTTGAAGATCGATTCTTTTTCAAGGGATTCAAAAATAACAATATCGTCAACCCTGTTAAGGAATTCAGGAGCAAAGGATTTTTTCAATGCATTTTCAATAACACCCTGCGCATACTCTTTGCTGCCCGACTTTTTGGCTCCTGTATTAAATCCAACACCCAAACCAAAATCTTTCAACTGGCGTGAACCAATGTTGGATGTCATAATGATAATGGTATTTTTAAAATCGATCCTTCTTCCCAGGCTATCAGTAAGCTGACCATCGTCAAGCATCTGAAGCAGCAGGTGGAAAACATCGGGATGGGCCTTTTCTATTTCATCAAGAAGCAGAACAGAGTAGGGTTTGCGTCTGATCTTTTCTGTCAGTTGTCCCCCTTCTTCATAACCCACATATCCGGGAGGTGCACCTATTAAGCGACTTACAGCAAATTTTTCCATGTATTCACTCATATCGATGCGCACAATAGCATCATCTGAGTCGAACAAGTGCTTTGAAAGAACTTTGGCCAGGTGGGTTTTCCCTACACCTGTGGGGCCAAGGAAAATAAATGAACCAATGGGTTTAGAAGGATCTTTTAGCCCGGCACGGTTTCGACGAATCGATTGCACCACTTTTTTAATGGCGTCATTTTGTCCGATAACACTTTTTTCAAGGTCAGCTTCCATACTAATGAGACGCTGGCTTTCATTGAGTGCAATACGCTGTACCGGTACACCTGTCATCATGGAAACCACTTCTGATACATTTTGCTCGGTAACGGTTTCACGATGCAGTTGCGATTCTTCTTCCCAAGCCCGTTTTTCTTTTTCGAGAAGGTCAAGCAATTCACGCTCCTGATCGCGGAATTTGGCAGCCTGCTCATATTTCTGACTTTTGATAGCACGGGTTTTTTCGTCGCGCACGGTATCAATCTTTGCCTCAATATTAATAATATTTTCAGGCACACGTATATTGGTAATATGAACTCTTGAACCGGCTTCATCCAGTGCATCAATAGCCTTATCGGGCAAACATCTGTCGGTAACATACCTGCTGGTAAGGCTTACACATGCCTTGATGGCTTCAGGCGAATAGTTTACCAGGTGATGATCTTCATATTTCTTTTTGATGTTATTGAGAATCTCAATGGTTTCCTCGGCAGAGGTGGGATCAATAAGCACCTTCTGGAAACGTCTTTCAAGCGCACCATCCTTTTCAATATGTTGACGGTATTCGTCAAGTGTAGTAGCTCCAATGCACTGAATTTCGCCCCTTGCGAGCGCTGGCTTGAACATATTGGATGCATCCAGCGACCCGCTGGCACCACCGGCGCCCACGATGGTATGTAACTCATCAATAAAAAGAATGACATCGGGAGTTTTTTCCAGTTCGTTGAGCAATGCTTTCATACGTTCTTCAAACTGTCCGCGGTATTTTGTGCCTGCCACAAGCGATGCTATATCCAGTGTAACAATACGCTTGTTAAACAATGCTCTTGAAACTTTTCGCTGAACAATGCGCAATGCAAGACCCTCAGCTATGGCCGATTTACCAACACCCGGTTCGCCAATCAGGATAGGATTGTTCTTTTTACGGCGCGAAAGAATTTGAGCTATACGCTCCAGTTCCTTCTCGCGACCTACAACCGGATCAAGACGGTCTTCTTCGGCTGCTTTGGTAAGGTCGCGGCCGAAATTATCAAGTACCGGTGTTTTGGATTTATCGGAGTACTTTTTAAAACCGCCGCCGAATCCACCGCCTTCTGATGTTTCATCATCTTCCGAACCTTGTGAAAGCTCACTGCGTGGATCCATTCCACCCAGAATTGATTCATCAGGATTGTTTTTCAGATGAAAGATCTCATCCTTGATATTATCATAATCCACACCTTGCTGCAACAACAGCCGGGTGGCAAGATTTTCCTTGTCTTTGAGTATAGATAATAGAAGATGTTCGGTGCCAATGATGTCACTGTTAAAAACTTTAGCTTCGAGATAGGTGATCTTGAGCACGCGTTCAGCCTGTTTTACCAGGGGAATATTGTCGACATTACGGCTCTTTTTGGAATCCGTCCGGATAGTCTTTTCAATATGAGATTTGATTTGGGAAAGATCAACACCCAGGTTGATCATTATCTGAACGGCCAGTCCTTCACCTTCTCTGATAAGTCCGAGTAACAGATGCTCAATACCAATATAGTCATTCCCATTCCGGATGGCTTCTTCACGACTATAGGTGATAACATCTTTTACTCTTGGAGAAAATTTCGCTTCCATAATAATTTGCGGTAATATAATAAGTGTTCTTAACTAAAATTCATTCAAAATTATATACAATATTAACTAAAACAGCTGAAAGTTCAGCAATATTTATTCACAATAACTGTTACAAATTGTCGTAAGGCTTTTTTTTAGGTTTACAATGCAGAAAAAACAAGTTGTTTGCATAATAAAATTGTGAACTCTTTTTATTAACAAAAAAAATGCCATTTTGTTAGCAAATTGCTCTCAATGAAAGGTAGGGGAGCATCTTTATTCCATAAAAAAACCGTAATTTCGCGTCGTGTAATTCGACAACAAAAAAGAAGGAATAATACTAAGAAAATTAAGTATGTCAGAAGAAAAAATAACCAAGGTTAATATTGAAGATCAGATGAAAAGTGCCTACATCGATTATGCGATGTCGGTTATAGTTTCGAGGGCATTGCCCGATGTGCGTGATGGCTTAAAGCCTGTGCACCGCAGGGTACTTTTCGGTATGTCGGAACTGGGGATTTTAAGTAACCGCCCCTATAAAAAATCAGCACGTATAGTAGGAGAGGTGCTGGGTAAATACCACCCCCACGGCGATACATCAGTTTATGACGCAATGGTAAGGATGGCACAAACATGGTCGTTGCGTTATCCGCTGGTTGATGGCCAGGGAAACTTCGGCAGTATTGACGGGGATAGTCCTGCGGCAATGCGTTATACCGAAGCCCGTCTCAGAAAGATCTCAGAGGAGATGCTTGCAGACATTAATAAAGAAACTGTTGATTTTCAGCTAAATTTTGATGATACCATTGAAGAACCTACCGTATTGCCGGCAAAGGTTCCCAACTTGTTAATTAACGGTGCAAGCGGAATTGCCGTGGGTATGGCTACCAATATGCCTCCGCATAACCTTACAGAAGTTGTAGATGGTACCGTTGCCTTTATTGATAACCCTGAAATTACCATTGATGAACTGATGAACTTTATCAAAGGACCGGATTTCCCCACCGGTGGGTTAATATACGGTTATGAAGGTGTGAAAGAAGCCTATCATACCGGCAGAGGACGAGTTGTTATGCGCGGCGAGGCTACATTTGAAGGGGAGGAGAACGGAAAACAGGCTATCATTGTAACCTCCATACCTTACCAGGTAAACAAGGCCGAAATGATCAGAAAAACAGCTGATCTGGTCAATGATAAAAAGATTGAAGGAATTACCGATATCCGTGATGAATCAGACAGAAGCGGTTTACGTATTGTGTATGAATTACGCAGAGACGCTGTCCCCAATGTTGTTTTAAACCTGCTCTATCAACATACTGGTTTGCAAACGGCATTTAACGTAAACAATATTGCACTTGTGAACGGGAGGCCCATGTTGCTGAACCTCAAGGATATTATTAAGCATTTCGTTGAACACAGGCATGACGTGGTTACACGCCGTACAGAGTTTGAATTAAGGGAAGCCGAAAAAAGAGCCCACATCCTTGAAGGACTCATCATTGCATTGAATAATATTGATGACGTTATTGAACTCATAAAAAAGAGTAAAACTCCGGAAGAAGCAAGAAACGGACTTATTGACACCTACGACCTGTCAGATGTGCAGGCAAGAGCCATTCTGGCTATGCAATTGCAAAGACTTACAGGACTTGAAATTGAAAAGATCAAGGAGGAATATGACGAGCTTCTGAAGAAAATTGAACATTACAAAGCCATTCTGGGAAGCCTCGAAATGCGTATGCAGATCATTAAAGATGAATTGCTCGAAATAAGAGAAAAATATGGTGATAAAACCCGCACCGAAATTGAGTATACGGCCAATGATTTCCGCATAGAAGATACCATCCCCGATGAAGATATGGTAATTACCATTTCTCGTATGGGCTATATCAAAAGAACCAATTTAACCGAATTCAGAACCCAGGCAAGGGGAGGAACCGGTTCTAAAGGTTCTACTACAAGGGATGAAGATTTTGTGGAATATCTGTTCCATGCAACAAATCATAACTACCTTATATTCTTTACAGAACAAGGAAAATGTTACTGGATTAGGGTGTTTGAAATACCCGAAGGTACCAAAAACAGCAAAGGAAGACCCATCCAGAATATGATAAATATTCCGGCCGATGATAAAATCAAAGCTTTTGTTAAGGTAAAAGACCTTACTGACGAAGAATATATTGAGAATAACTTCATAATCCTGTGTACCAAAAAAGGTATCATTAAGAAAACATCACTCGAAGCTTATTCACGTCCGCGTGCCAATGGAATCATTGCCATAAATATACGTCCGGGAGATGAATTGCTCGAAGCCAATCTTACCGATGGCGAAAGCGAAATACTGATTGCTGCAAAAAACGGTAAAGCTATACGCTTTCCGGAAAAAATAATCCGTCCTATGGGCAGGAGTGCTTCAGGCGTAAAGGGTATTACCCTGAACAATGAAAAAGATGGGGTAGTAAGCATGGTATGCGTAAATGATCCTGAAAGCTCAATCCTTGTTGTGTCGGAAAATGGATTCGGGAAAAAATCCTTCCTGAGTGAATACCGGATTACCAACCGGGGCGGTAAAGGAGTGAAAACCATAAACATTACCGAGAAAACCGGCAAGCTAATTGCAATGGTAAACGTTGGCGACGATGATGATCTTATGATCATTAATAAATCAGGCATTACCATCCGCCTGTCAGTTGACAAATTGAGAAATATGGGCCGTGCAACACAAGGAGTTAAACTGATCAACTTACGCAACGGAGATACCATTGCGGCAGTAGCAAAAGTTCAGGAAAAATCAGTGGATGATGAATTAACTGAAAGTCCTGAAGATTTTCCGGAAAATACAGAAAATGCTGATCAGAAGACAGATGAATAAATTATATTATAAATACATATATAATTAATATGTTACTTGTAAATTTAAATTATGCTACATTTGCAAGTACAACTAAGTTTACCAAAACATAAAATTTTAAGCCAATGAAAAAAATCGCATTATTATTAATACTGAGTGTATTTGCCGTGGAGATGGTAAACGCACAGAGAGGAGAAGTAAGAAGAGCCAGTCGCAACCTTAACAGGGGTAATCTTGTAGAAGCACTTGAGAATATACAAAACGCCCTTAAGGATGAGTCAACTATGAGTGATCCTGGCACTCATGTTATTCATGCACAGATACTTATGGAAATTGCAGGTTCAGAAGATCCTCAACATGCCGATCTGGTAAATGAGCCACTTATTGATGCTTTTGAAGCCATGAAGAAAGCGAAAGAACTGGATGCCGACAACAGCAATATGCTGGAAATACAGCAGACCAACCTGATGCTTTCAGAATATTTTTTCAATGCCGGAGCCATTAAGTATGGCGATAATAATTTCTCCCAGGCAAGTAATTATTTTATGTATTCTTACAAAGTAAGTGAAACTTTTGGATCAACCGACACTGCGACTCTTTACAATGCCGGACTTTCAGCAGAAATTGCCGGTGAAACTGATAAAGCATATGATATATATGTGCAAGTGGAGGAGCTGGACTATGACCAGCCGTTTCTTTACAGTTCACTGGCCAATATAAGTAATGCAAGAGGTGATGAAGAAAAAGCTTATGAGTGGATTAATAAAGGTCGCGAAAGATATCCTGATAATCTCGATATGATATTTGCTGAAGCCAATATATATCTTACCACCGGTAATATCCCGGAAGCCAGAAGAATCCTTGAAATAGCCATTGATCGCGATCCTGATAATCCCAACCTGCATTATGCCTTTGCTGTAAATTATGATCAGATGTCGAGAGACACATTGTTTACGACAGAAGAGAGAGAGTTTGCCTATCAGGAAGCCATCAAATCTTACGAAAAGGCCATAGAGCTTAAACCCGACTATTTCGATGCCATATACAACCTGGGAGCCATGTATTTTAATGAAGGTATTCGTCTTTTTGTTGATGCTGAAAACAAGCTGAGAAAAGACATGGACTTCAGGGCATATGAGAAAGAAGAATTAAAGATTAAGGAAGTGTGGCTCCAGGCACAACCATATCTTGAAGAAGCCTTTGAAATGATTGATTCAGATGATGAAAATTTTGAAGTGGTTTTACGTTCACTTCGTGAATTATATATGAGAACAGATCAGGATGATAAACTTGAAGAAACTAACGAAATCTGGCATGAAAGATTTGGAATCCCTGAAGACGAAGAATGATTCTTGATTTATTAATCCATAGAAATTGAAAGTAGGGCAGTTCAATTTAAACTGCCCTTACTTGGATATTTATTATTTAACATAATATAAATTATAGGACTTTTATATGGCAACTGATTTTAAACAGGGATCAGAATCATTCTGAAATCTTTACACACGATATGTCCCTGAGAATTGATTATTTGCTGTCGTACCGGATATAATTACAAATAACAGAAATACGGGCAGAGTAAAATTTACTTCATTCTTTCATAAAAATAAATTCATAAAATATTTCATGCCATGGCCACGAATACGATTAAAAGCAAATTCTTTTTCCGGTAATTATCAGATCAATTGTTTTCTTCTCCGATAACAATAATATAGCCGCTTTTTTCGGTTAGGATTCCGTTTTCAAGTATCACGGTAACTTTTCCGAGATAAACCGGATGGTTTTCCGAAACTTCATGCCGGTTACCTCCGGCTTGGGCAATCATAACGTCGCCTACAAATACTGCTTCTTCAATATAATGATGAGAATGCCCTCCAATAATGAAATCAAGTTCCTGAAACTCTGCTGCCAGCCGGGCATCATTTTGTAAACCAATATGGGTTAATGCCATAAAAACATCTGCATTTTCTCTCAAGAACATATACTCTCTTGCTGTATCAAAAATATCGTTTTGCACAATACCTTTTCCTTCAGAGCTTATAGCTGCCAGTCCCAAAACATGAATAGAACGGCCGGTACTTGTGGAAAACTGAACAAATGGTTTAACTGCAGGAAAAAGATCTGTTACAACATCAATATTGGCAGCTATGATGGGAAAATCAGCTTCTGAAAGGGCTTCAAGCGTAAAGGTTTCCACATAATCAAATTCATGATTACCGGGTGTCATTACAGTATATTCCAGTTGATTCATCAAGGCAACCATTTGCTTCGCCCTTTGCGCATACCAGACAGGATCTTCCATTAAAACTCCGTTATCAATCCAGCGATGCCGGTGTCTTACAAAAATATCACCTGCTTCAAATAGAAAAACATCATTGTAAGACTGGCGGATTTCGGCAATTTTTTCTGCAAGTTGATCCGGCAGATTGATGTCAAAATGGTGATCATTGGTATGAAGAAAAACAATCTTTTCTGTTACCGGATAGCTGATAAACAAAGTATCAGTCAGCTTTTCAGGATCAACAAACACCCTCCCTGCTCCCTTTTCACCTCTTACTTCAAGCACCAGCGGATTTTCTCCAGGCCATTCCAAGCTGAAAATCTTTGAACCGGAATCTTTTACCGTAAGATCATTCAAAACGTAATTCTCTGTCTCGTCAGCATTCCATACAAATATTTCCAGGTTTTCTGCATTTAAGGAGTTATCAGTCTGAACTTTACCGATAAAATATTTGGGGTTCGACTGACTTTTACTAAGATTTGCAAGGGAATAATTATTTGATAAATGAAAAAAACCGACCAGCAGAAATAGTCTTATAAGTATATTTCTGTTTATTTTAAGCATCTGTATCGGTTTCAGATATAGGCTGTAAATCATTAGTTATCAGATTAGAATAAAATGTTGGTTTTAAAGGATTATTGCAGAATGGGGTTAGTAAGGTCGAAAACTATTTCAAAACGTTTTTCACCATCACGATCCAGACGATAGGAAAACATGGTAAACTCTTCATCCATAGAAACAGTCCACAAATTTCCACCGCCATCTTCTATAACTCCGGCAGTGTATTCATCTGCAGGAAAGTACTGGACGAATGCAGTACCATTTTCGTCAGCAAATCCACCATACATTGAACCTTCCTCGTGGGTGCCATCTTCATGCAGGTGCTGATGTCGGAACCTTAGCTTGCCATCTTCTGCCAGAAACATCCATGTGCGCGAATGATCGTCATCAACATGAAAAGGAATATGAATGTGATCATCTTCACAAACTGTTACATACATGATCATGGTCCTGTCGGCCCAGCTTTCGCCATGGTGACTTCGATAAACCTGCTCACCCATAAATGATTGTCCGCAAAGACTTGCCAGGTTATTGAAAAAAACCTGGTGAGTTTCCGAATCAAAGAGTCCGGGTGGGGTTTCTGTAAGATCTTCAGCCGGTTGTGTGCGGGGTCCGCAGCTTACTGTCGCAAAAAACAATACCGGCAATACAAACTTCCATATAGTATTACAGTTCATAATTTTGGTTTTTGAAGTGAATTTTTTTTTAGCAGGCTAATATAATAATTCTGTCAATAGCGGAACGAAAAATTACCCATATCATAGAAGGATTCGTAATTTTGCACTCATGTTTGAAAAAGTTACTTCCGTTTGGGTTTAGGGGTTCAGGATTGCAAACTCCCCTACCCTTTTACATAATCATAAACATTGCATATATATTGTTTGACAAGTATTTTAGAAATATTTCATTTAATTTTTTTAACCTATCTTTTAACTTATTTTAACTACAAGAAAGTATCTTTAGACTAACCAAAACCTATTTTTGCAGCACTGTTTTAAATAAAATATATTTCGTATTATGGATATCAAAGAACTTAATGAAAGGATTCAACAGGAAAGTGCATTTGTAGACATCCTTACCATGGAAATGAAAAAGGTCATTATAGGCCAGAAAGGCATGGTAGACAGGCTTTTAATCGGATTACTGGCCGATGGTCATATTTTGCTCGAGGGTGTTCCCGGACTGGCAAAAACCCTTGCCATAAAGTCATTAGCCAATTCTATCAAGGCCAAATTTTCACGTATACAGTTTACCCCCGATCTTTTACCTGCCGACCTTATAGGAACCATGATCTATTCGCAACGCTCTGAAGAATTTCTGGTAAAAAAGGGGCCGGTTTTTGCCAATTTCATCCTGGCAGATGAGATCAACCGTGCACCTGCCAAAGTGCAGAGTGCATTGCTGGAAGCTATGCAGGAACGACAGGTTACAATCGGAGATCAGACTTTTCCGCTTGATGAGCCTTTCCTGGTTCTTGCAACCGAAAACCCACTGGAGCAGGAAGGTACCTATCCCCTGCCTGAAGCACAGGTTGACCGTTTCATGCTGAAAATCATGATTGGTTATCCCAATAAAGAAGAAGAAAAACTTATTATCAGGCAAAATGTGAGTGGAATATTTCCCTCCACAACGCCTGTGCTGAACCCTGCCGATATCCTTAAAGCACGCCAGGTGGTAAGAGAAGTTTATCTTGACGAGAAAATTGAAAATTATATTACAGATATAGTGTTTGCAACCCGTTATCCGAAAGATTTCGGATTGGATAAAATGGAACATCTTATCAGCTATGGTGGTTCGCCACGGGCCAGCATTAACCTTGCCCTGGCATCCAAGGCTTATGCGTTTATCAAGCGTCGCGGTTATGTGATTCCTGAAGATGTAAGAGCCATTTGCCCTGATGTTCTCCGGCACCGCATCGGACTTACCTACGAAGCTGAAGCTGAAAACATTACATCTGAAGATATTATCAACGATATTCTGAATACTGTTGAAGTTCCTTAAGCCCTATGGAAACCAAAGAACTGATAAAAAAGGTACGTAAGATTGAGATCAAAACCCGTGGAATTTCCAACCAGGTTTTTGCCGGAAGCTACCAGAGTGCTTTCAAGGGCCGTGGTATGGCTTTTACCGAGGTGCGTGAATATCAGTTTGGCGATGACATAAGGTCCATTGACTGGAATGTAACTGCACGGTTCAATCATCCTTTTGTAAAAGTATTTGAAGAAGAACGCGAACTTACTGTAATGCTTCTTATTGATGTAAGCGGTTCCAACGAATTCGGAACCCGCAGGCAACTCAAAGAAGAAATGATCACTGAAATTGCAGCTGTACTGGCATTTTCAGCCATCAATAATAATGATAAGGTGGGGGTTATATTTTTCAGTAGTATCATTGAGAAATTTATTCCTCCTAAAAAAGGTTCTACACATATCCTTAGAATTATTCGCGAATTAATTGATTTTCATCCCGAACAACAGGGAACAGACATAGCCGGTGCATTGAAATATATGCGCAATGTGATCAAAAAGAAGTCTGTAGCTTTTCTAATTTCAGATATGCAGGACGAAGGATTTGAAGATGCCTTGTCAATCGTTGCCAAAAAACATGATCTGGTAGGTATTAGGGTTTTTGATCCGCTGGAGCGGGAAATTCCGCATGTGGGTCTGGTACGTATGCGCGATGCTGAAAGCGGACAAATGATCTGGGCTGATACATCCAGCAAAAGTTTCAGGGAAAGCCTGAAAAACTGGCAGTTTCAGCATGAGAAGTTTCTTAAGAATGCATTCAATAAAGCTTCTGTTGACCTGACTTCAATAAGTACAGATCAGGATTATGTACCACCTCTCATTGACTTATTTAAAAGAAGGATAAACTAGTGGACCAGCAATTAATAACCTTTTTATTACAGGAATAAACATATTCTGATAATGAGAAAGCCCGTTAAAAATATATTTCTGTCAATCCTGGTAGCATTTGCGTTAAGTTTGTCTGTTAAAGCTCAGCAAATTTCCAACAGTATTGAGCCTTCAAAAATACTTATGGGTAAACCTGTGGAATTGTCATTCATTATTGAGTTTCCGGATAGTTTGCAGCTGGTAATGCCTGTTTTTAATGAACAGATCACCCAAAAAATAGAAATCCTTCATTACGGAAAAACCGATACTTTACCGGCAGAAAACAGAAATAACATCAGAATTCAAAGAACCCTGCAGATAACATCGTGGGAAGAAGGTTTTCATCCTGTTGAACCCTTCACTTTCAGGTTTCTTGCATTAAATGATACAATTGAAGCAGAAAGCGAACCATTATTGCTGGAAGTAGAACCGTTTCTCATGGATGAGCAAACTGATCTTAAGGATATCAAATCTGTTATGGCAGCACCTGTAACTTTCAGGGAAATATTACCCTGGTTACTGATTTTTCTTGCTGTTACTGCTATCGTATTCGGATTGATCTATTATTTAAAAAGGAGAAAACCCAAAGTACCGGCACCAACTATATGGGAGAAACCTGATATACCGGCACATATTGCTGCCATAAGCAGCCTGGAAAAATTGAAAGCTCAGAAGCTTTGGCAACAGGGCAAAATAAAACAGTATCATAGCGAGCTAACGGATATTTTAAGGCATTACCTTGAAAAAAGATTTACAATCAATGCCATGGAAATGACCAGTGCAGAGATTATGTCGGCATTTACGGGTAAGCCGGATGATAAGAGAGCTGAGGAGATTTTATGGGATTGCCTGCAACTGGCCGATCTGGTAAAATTTGCCAAACATATACCAGAATCGAATGAAAACGAAATTTCAATGGAGGCTGCTTTTGAATTTGTAAATATGACAAGGCTGAGAGAAGTACCAAAGGAATCCAAAACCGGAAAATCTGGTTCTGACTCCTGAATTATTAAAAAAAAAACGACAATCATCCAGATAACGATGTTTACGGAAATAACATTTGCATATAAACCTTTTCTTTATTTTTTACTGGTAATACCATTACTGGTGGCTTACTACATCTGGCGTGGTAAATACCTGCATTCAGAGATGCAGTATTCGCATTCAGGATTTATCCGAAATGTAAAGAAAAGTTTCAGATTGTATCTGCTGCATCTTCCACTTGTTTTGAGAATGTTTGTGCTTGCACTGCTGATCGTTGCCCTTGCAAGGCCACAGTCCACATCACGCACACAGGATGTCACCATAGAAGGAATTGATATTGTGGTGGCACTGGATATTTCCGGATCCATGCTTGCCGAGGATTTTAAACCCAACCGCATGGAAGCAGCCAAAGAAACAGCCATCGAGTTTGTGAATATGCGTCCCGGAGACCGCATTGGCCTTACCATTTTCAGCGGTGAGAGTTTTACAATGGTGCCCCTGACCACTGATCATGAGTTGCTTAAAGACATGTTGCGCAGTGTGCAAACCGGAATGGTTGAGGATGGCACTGCCATTGGTGATGGGCTTGCAACCGCAATTAACAGGCTCAGGGAAAGCGATGCAATCAGTAAGGTGATCATTCTGCTTACAGATGGTATTAATAACACCGGGGTCATTGATCCGCTTACAGCTGCAGAAATTGCACAGATATATAACATTAGAGTATATACTGTCGGGGTTGGAAGTTCAGGTCCAGTTCCCTACCCGTTTCAAACACCATTTGGGGTTCAGTATCGTGATGTGGAAATTCCTGTTGATGAACCATTGTTGCAGGAAATGGCAGAAATGACGGGTGGTTTATATTTCTGGGCCGATAACCAGGCTGCTCTTTCAGAAATTTATTCAGAGATTGATCAATTAGAAAGGTCAAAAATTGATGTGATCGAATTTGCTCGCAAAAGTGATGAATATTTACCCTTTATTTTGCTGGCATTGTTGCTGGCAGGACTGGAATTTGTGCTTAGAAATACCTGGCTCAAAGTTACCACATAAAGGATTTTATTTAAAGTTAATATTAAGGTATGGATATCTTAAGGTTTGAAAATCAGGAATATTTTGTTTTATTCGCTATACTACCTATACTTTTTTTGGTCTTTATAACTGCGCTATACATTCGTAAAAAAAGAATCCAAAGGCTGGGTAACTGGCATGTGTTGGAACGTTTGATGCCTATGCGCTCAACTGCACGGCCCTGGCTTAGATTTACCCTGTTTCTGCTGGCTTTTTCCTCACTCATAATGGCAGCTATAAATCCGCAGATTGGTTTTAAAACAGAACAAGCAAAAAGCAAAGGAATTGATATAGTAGTTGCACTGGATGTAAGCCGAAGTATGCTTGCCGAAGATATTCGCCCTAATCGCATGGATCGGGCCAAAATGGCCGTTTCAAGACTGATTGACAGATTGGATAATGATAGGGTAAGCCTGGTGGTATATGCAGGATCAGCTGTAACACAGGTTCCCATGACATCAGATCATGATGCGGCAAAAATGATTTTACGAACTGTTAATACCAATACTGTTCAGGTGCAGGGAACGGCTATCGGAAGAGCCCTGGAAAGAAGTATAGCATCTTTCTCCGGTCAGGATGAAAGAAGTAGAGTAATTATTCTTGTTTCCGATGGAGAAAACCACCAGGATGACCCCTTACCCGTGGCCAGGAGAGCTGCAGAACAAGGTATTTTAATACATACTGTGGGTATCGGCACACCACAGGGTGCACCCATACCTGTTTATCGCAGCGGACAATTGAGCGGGTTTATGAGAGATCACGAAGGTAATACTGTGGTCAGCCGGTTCGACGAACCTATGCTGCGAAGTATTGCCCAGACTACAGGAGGAGTTTTCCAAACGGGCACTGGTCCTGATCTGGGTTTAAACAAAATACTTGAAGAGATACGTGAGATGGAACAACAGGAATATGAAACCACCAGATTTTCCGAATATGAGAGCAGGTTTCATTATTTCATAGCTCTTGCACTCATTTTCTTTATTCTTGAACTCATAATCTTTGAAAGGAAAAATAAGTGGCTTAACAAAATAAAACTATTTGATATTACGTGATTGATTAAGAATTTCAAAGCTTAACAATGAAATTTGTTTTGTTGAACCTCAAAAATGAATTCTGAATCCTATGAAGTGTTTAACCATCATCCTGTTTTTGTTTAACTTTACTGTTTTGCAATCATACGCACAATATGTAAATCCGGAGGTGAGACGTGGCAACCGCGAATACAAGGCCGAAAATTTCACCGAAGCGGAAATGAATTATCGCAAAGCTCTGGAAGAAGACCCCCAAAGCCTCAAAGCACTTTATAACCTTGCCAATACTCTTTACCGACAAGGCCGATACGAAGAGGCTGCAAACATTCTTGACGGGATTTCCAATCTTAATATTCCGGATAACCGGCGGGCTGATGCATATCATAACCTTGGCAATGCCAGAATGGGTAATCAGCAAATACAGGAAGGAATTGATGCATATAAAAATTCACTGCGTCTCAGGCCCGATGATAACGACACCCGACACAATCTTGCCATGGCCATGAAGCTGCTGCAGGAGCAGGAACAACAGCAACAACAGGATCAGGATGGTGAGGATGATCAGCAACAGGATGAGCAGCAGCAACAACCCCAGGATGGTGACGATGAGCAGCAGGATGAACCACAACAGCAGCAGCCTCAGCCGCGCCCTGATCAGATTTCACCTGAAGATGCTCAAAGAATTCTGGATGCTTTAAACCAGCAGGAACAGGAAATTCAGGAAAAGATTGAGCGGGAAGATAGACAAAGAAGGCCCGAAAGGCCACTCAGAGAATGGTAATATAAGGTAGACCTATGCAAAGAATTTTATTGATATCGATAATTTTATGGTTGTCCACAGCCTGGGTAAGTGCCAATGATATTGAATTTACTGCATCTGCACCGGCTAATGTATCGGTAGGTGAAAGATTTCGTATTACTTTCCAGGTGAATGCACAACCATCTGATTTTACAGCACCTGATTTTGAAGGCTTTCGAGTGCTATCGGGTCCCAGCCAGTCATCAAGCACATCCATGCAGATCATCAATGGCCAGATGACCCGCACAATTTCTGTTTCCTATACTTACGTTCTTGAAGCTACCCGTGAAGGCAGATTTACCATCGGACCTGCCAGCGTCAGGATTGACGGGCAGTCGCACACATCCAACAATGTTACCATTAATGTGGGTGCAGCAACTACTCCCCCACCAGCTTCAGCACCCGCCCCTGCCCGGCAGGATCCGCAGGCATCGGCACAGGACCTTTTTGTGCGGGCCACCGCCAGCACTCTTAATCCATACCAGGGTGAACAAGTTATTATTACTTATGAGATCCTGACCCGTGTGGGTATCAGTCAGTATTCCATTGATAAGTTACCTTCGTACCGTGGTTTCTGGTCAGAAAACCTGACCCAGCCCGGCCAGCCACAAACCCGTACACAGGTTATTAACGGTGAAACCTATAGAGTTGCCGAAATTAGAAGAGTAGCACTTTTTGCCCAGAGAAGCGGAGAAATTACGGTTGAACCCCTTGAAGTTGATATGGTGGTTAATCTTCCCGGCGACAGAAGCCGCCAGAGTCTCTTTGATGAATTTTTCGGCGGCTCACCATTTGGACAAAGAACTGTAAGACAAACTGTTAAGTCCAATACTCTCACTTTCAATGTAAAACCTTTGCCCGTACAAAATCGCCCGGCAGCCTTTACGGGAATGGTTGGAACTGATTTTGATGTATCTGCAAATATTTCTGCCACAGAACTTAACCCCAATGATGCAGTTAATCTGCGCGTTACTATTTCAGGTAAAGGAAACCTGCGGATGCTGGAAAAACCGGATTTCAATTTTCCTGCAAACCTGGAGGTATTTGATCCTAATATTGCTGACAATATCCGCAACACGCTTTCGGGAGTTACAGGTTCCAGAAGTTTCGACTACCTTATGATTCCCCGCACCGGAGGTGAGTTTGTAATACCACCTTTCAGCTTTGTTTATTTCGATCCTGATCGCAATCAGTACATCAGTCGCAATACACCTGAATTTACTTTACAGGTTGAAGGAGAACCCGGCCAGCCTGGTACTGCTGCGGGTAGTATAAGCCAGGAAGACATCAGGCTCCTGGCAACGGATATCAGATATATA
>JAHYJP010000081.1 GCA_019429055.1 Bacteroidales bacterium | reverse complement strand
TTGGTCGTTGAGCCTGTCGAAACGACATAGTGTGAAAGGGATGGCATCCCTTATACTTCCCTGGGAATAGAAACTGCAGTGTAATCTTCAGGGATGCCATCCCTGTAATCACGCTTCTACAAGTGTTACAATGAGATTGTCGAATTGCTCAGCGTCCAAAACCCGAAGGATAACATCCTGGATGAACTTTTTTACTGTATCATTGTATACACCCCTGAAAAGAATTTTATCTTTGCTTTGACACCAAACCCGGAAATTTATATATGGCAATAAGATCATCATTCAGAATTATTCTATTCTTATTCATTTGTCTCGCAGGATTTCAATCCTTTGCCCAGTTTTATTCTGCCGGCCAGGACCCGGCTTCCATTCGCTGGAAACAGATCAACACGGAAAACTTCCAGGTCATATTTCCGGAAAATTATGAAGAACAGGCGAAGTATATTGCCGATATCCTGGAATATTCCTATGAATATGCTACCCAAAGTCTGAACCATAAACCCCGAAGGGTTTCAGTAATAGTCCACAACCAGACAGTTATTTCCAACGGTTTTGTTTCCTGGGCACCCCGGCGCATCGAGCTGTATACCAATCCATCTGCCAGCAATGACGCCCACGACTGGATGGAGCAACTGGTATTACACGAGTTTCGCCATGTGGTGCAGATTGATAAACTCAACCAGGGCATCACACGATTGCTGGGATTTATCGTGGGTGAACAGGCCGTGGGAGCCGTACTGGGACTTTTCGTGCCCATGTGGTTTCTGGAAGGTGATGCAGTGGTATCGGAAACAGCATTTACTTTTAGCGGTCGGGGCAGGCTGCCACAATTTGAACAGGGGCTGAGGGCACAAATCCTTACCCGCGGAACCTATTCTTTTGACAAGGCCTATTTTGGTTCTTACAAAGATCATGTGCCTAATTATTATGAACTGGGCTACCAACTGGTAAGCATGGCCCGGATTGAGAACGGAAGTGATGTATGGAGCGGCGTCATTGACAATGTAGCGCAAAGACCCTGGTCGCCAATTCCCTTCTCCAGGGGAATGAAGCGTGAAACAGGCCGAAACAAAGACCGGCACTATGCTCATACCTTTACCGTTCTTGATTCACTCTGGAGAAATCAAAAAGAAAAACATGAATACACGCAGGGCGAGATCATCAGTAAGGAAAACAAACTTTTTACCCAATATACACAGGCATATTTTGTAAATGATAGCACCATAATTGCCCTGAAAACCGGACTCAGAGATATCCCGCAAATTGTGAAGATCTCTTCTGATGGAAGAGAAAAAAGACTCTTTGCTCCCGGATTTTACTTTTCCAATGCATTTCATTATGCTGCCGGCAAACTTGTGTGGAACGAACAGCGCCCTGACCCCCGTTGGGAACACCGAAACTGGTCGGAGATCATGATCTATGATCTTGAAACCGGGAAAAGAAAACGTATAACCGACCATGGCCGCTTCTTTGCCCCTGCCCTTTCGCCCGATGGCAGTCGGGTCGCTGCAGTGGAAACCACAGAAACAAGCCAATATGCCCTGGTGGTTTTAAATGCACAAACAGCTGAAGAATTATTCCGCTTCAGCTATGATGGTAATGATTTTATCATGGAGCCGGCCTGGCACTCCAATGGTGATAAGATCGCAATCATTGCGCTGGATGCACGCGGAAAGCGCATCGATATTATCGACACCCACAACCATAGTTACCGGAATGTTTTGCCGGCTTCCCACACAGAAATCTCAGCTCCCCGCTTCATGGGCGAAGACATCATCTTTACGGGAGCCTGGTCGGGCATCAACAGCATTTACCGGCTGAAGGCAGGATCGGCTGAACCGCAGAAAATTATCTCGCCGGTTTTCGGGGCTGATTTTGCAACGACATCTGATAATTATTGCCTATGGTCGGATTATACTTCTGATGGGTACCGGCTGATGAAAAAACCGATTTCTGAACTTAAGCCTGTTCCACTGGATGATGTAGAAGACCATTCACCCAAATTCCATCAGACCCTTGCCCAACAGGAGGAAACGGTAATTACAGAGAAAAATATTCCTCGTAACGAGCACGAAGTAAAACCTTACAGCAGGTTGCGCAACCTGTTTCACCTGCACAGCTGGGCACCGGCTTATATTGATGGTGCCAGCCAGGAAGCTGCGATAGGCGCATCTATGCTTTTCCAGAATAAGTTGAGTACATCCTTTGCCACTTTAGGTTACCAATGGGATACTGCCGAAGAAACCGGAAAATTCAGTGCAATATATTCCTACAAGGGCTGGTATCCGGTTGTGGATCTGATTGCCGAATCGGGCCACCGGAGATTGTATTACGAGGAAGAAGAAGTTCTCAAAAGTATTCTCTGGACAGAAAACAGGTTTCACCTCGCCCTTTCTGTTCCATTGCGTTTTCAGCACAATGAATATTTTTTCGGACTAACGCCTTATCTCAGCGGAGGTCTGACGCAGGCGCTGAGCAACAGGCATACCCCTGACACCTTATTTTTAGGCTCAAACCAATATTTTGCGTTTCAGGACAACCAGGTGTATTCACAAACTTACCGTCTGCTTGGCTATCGCCAGAAGCGAAGCGTAGCAAGAGATGTTTATCCACGTTCAGGACAAATATTCGACATCCAGTACCGGCATTCTCCATTTACCGGCCAGGGGATGGGAAGTGTTTTTGGAGTAAGAGGCATTGTTTACCTACCTGGTTTATTTCGGCATCATGGCTTTCGTTTCAGCGCAGGATACCAGGAAAAAACAAGAGATGATACAAAAACCATGGCCATCAACTACTCTTACGGAAACGTAATTCCGATATCACGTGGTTATTCTTCTCTTGATTTACAGAAACTTTCAACTTTTACTGCCGATTATGCATTCCCAATCCTTTATCCTGATTTGAGCATCCGCCATATTATCTACCTTATGCGTTTACGCGGTCATATTTTCTCTGACTTTGCCCGTGGAACAGGATTTCCTGATCCGGACAACAACAATTTGCAACGCAATTACTCCTTTGCATCCTATGGTTTTGGTATTGTGGGCGATATGCACCTGTTCCGTTTCATAGCCCCCCTTTCACTGGGGGTGGAAGTGGCATTTCCGGATGGAGGCGATGTAGGTTTTCAAATGTTAATGGGGGTGAGATTTTGAGAATGCCGGATGCTGAGAACCGAAGGTTCGAAATCCCGTTCATGCGGGATCAAATGTAAACCAGGAGCCACCATTCATGGCCTAAATCTTACCTGCTTCCAATTACCCCATCGGGGTAAGATATTGATAGAATCCTTTAGCAATTGTAACCACAGCCACCCCATCGGGGTGGAATAGATATATGCCATAAAATTTTTAATTTTTATTGCACCGCCTCCAGGGTGCTTGTTCACTGTGGCCGGTTATTTTTTCTATCGCTATTCGCCCCTCACGGGGGCTTTGAGAATAAACCGGAAGTTCCCACAAGCATTTTCAGCTCCCGGTTTACATTTGACATTACAATTCTTTCTCCGAATTCATATTTGCAATTACAAATAAAATCACAAATAAAACCACAAAATATCCTCCGTACAGGAAGTTATGCCAGATTTTCCAGACAGGAATAAAGTTGGTAAGAATAACAGTAAGTATAAGGGAAATGAGCGACAGGCCGACAAAAATCCAGCCCACCTGCCCATCGGTGAGCCCAAGGTAGGAAAGATGGTGTGTGGTATGATCCTTACCTCCCACAAAAGGCGAACTGCCGCGGGCCATGCGCTTGATGGATACGGTAGTGGTATCAATGATAGGTAAAGCAAAAATGGTTGCCACTGCAAAAAAACGCATCATTACAGGTGCATCAATGGTAATTCCATTGCCATTCCAGAGGCAGTTAATTCCAAGGCTTGCCAGCAATATTCCAAGAAACATGCTGCCGGTATCGCCCATAAACATCTTTGAAGGGTTCCAGTTGTAATATAAAAAACCTGCAAGGGCTGCCATCCCACCCAAAGTAATCACCAAAAAGGGATTTGCAAGATCATCCCGCAAGATCATTCCGGTTATTAAAGCACCCAGGATAAAAAAGGAAACCACACTGCTGATCCCGTCCATATTGTCAAGCATATTAATGCTGTTCATCATGCCTACTACCCAGAAAAGTGTAAGTAAATAATTGAAAAAATTACTCTCAAAAATCTGAATGTATGTGCCCGTTACAATAAGAATAACCCCGCAAATCATCTGTGTGAAAAATTTAATCCATGGCCTGGTATTCCAGGCATCATCAAATAACCCTAGAAGAAAACCGACAGTTACAGCACCAAGAATCCCAAAAGATTGCAAATTGAAAAAATCTGTACCATCGGGTACGATGAAAGAGATCAGGATAACTGAAAACAAGAAGATAATGTAAAAAGATATTCCTCCCAACGAAGGTTTTGAAGTAGCGCTCCAGCGGATAATGGTTTCACCGGAATTTCGGATACCCAATGTTTTGGCAAACTTGAGTAAAAACCGGTTAATTATCAGAGAAAAAACCAGGGCAGCTATAAAAAAGGCACCATAAACCAGGGGTAAATTTTCTGTCATTCAATTTCCATTTTGATTTCACAAACCTGATTAACAAACCTTAAAACGGACTGTTAAAATCCCGGAATCTCATGGCATTCTGATCCTTTTCTGATACTATGGGATCTTCAATACCCCAGTCGATACCCAGGTCGGGATCATTCCAGAAAATACCGCTGTCAGATTCCCGGTTATAAAAATTGGTACTTTTATAAAAGAACACAGTATGGTCTTCAAGGGTAAGAAAACCATGTGCAAAGCCGGGAGGAATCCAAAGCATATTTTTCAGTTTTTCTGAAATAACCAAACTGAAGTGCTTGCCAAAAGTCGGTTGATCTTTTCTCAGGTCGACCGCAACATCCAGCACCGAACCCTGGAATACCCTTATCAGTTTGCCTTGCTCCCACGGGGGAAGCTGAAAATGCAGTCCCCTGAGCACATTGGCTGAAGACATGGATTGATTGTCCTGAACAAAAGTAAAATCAAGTCCATTCTCGCGAAATTTCTGCTGATTCCACGATTCAAGAAAATACCCCCTGTCGTCTTCAAAGACAGAAGGTTCAATGATAAAAAGTCCTTTAAAGGGAGTTTCTGTAATTTTCATTTCTACAATCTCTTTCCTGCTTTTATTTTCCAATGTTCAGTAAACGCTTCCAGAAGCTCTTTTTCACGATGGCATACTGATCGTCATAATAACCATATCCTGCGCCATATCCTCCATAATAATACCCATAGGAATATCCCTTATCGTAGCCATAACTTGAATATTCCTTATCCACTGCGTTGAGTACTACAGATAATTTCTTAATATGACTTTCGGAAATGAGGCGGTTTACATTCTGGATAAACATCCGCTTCGAGTAATTTGCCTTAAAAATATAAATGGGATAATCCGACATAAGGATGCTCTTCATACCATCGGTAACAATACCCACCGGCGGATTATCGATAATAACATAATCGTATTTGCTTTTCAGATATTCCATCATTTCATCCATACGCGGGGTAAGGATCAATTCAGATGGGTTGGGTGGTACCGGGCCAGCAGTGATAAAGTCGAGATTTTTAACCTTCGATGGCTGGATACAATCATCAATGGGGTCGATATTGGAAAGGATAGTGCTTACTCCCTTCACATTGTCAACATTAAACCCCAGGTGGATCTTGGGTTTACGCATATCGAAGTCAATAACAATAACTTTTTTATCACTAAAGGCAAGAATTCCGGCCAGGTTCATGGCAAAGAAAGTTTTTCCCTCGCCTGATATTGTGGAAGTTACCGCAACCAGTTTGGAGCCCGGTTCATTATCAATAAACTGCAGGTTGGTACGAATAGCCCGCAGAGCTTCCGAAATAAGTGATTTGGGCTTTTTGAGAACCAGCAACTGGTTGGGCGGAATTTCACTTTTGTATTTGGGAATCACACCAATAACAGGTGCATGGGTATACTTAAGAATATCATACAACGATGGAATTTCATTGTAGAAAAGGTATTTAAGTAAAAACACACCGATACCTAGAAAAATGGCAGCAAGCAGGCTGCTGGCATAAATACTCCTGGGATTGGGAGAAATAGGCCGGCCGGGAGTTCTCGATCTTTCCAGTATAACACTTTGTGATACATATCCTGCTTTGGAAATGGAGTACTCAGCCTTTTTTTCAACCAGTTGATTGTAAAACCTTTCGTTTATGGAATGTACCCGCTGCAACATGCTGAACTCAATCAGGCTGTAGCGTCCGGTCTGATTGAAAAGGTAACGTTCATAACTTTCTATTTTGGCCGTAAGATCATCAATACGATTGCCCAGATTTCTTTTCAAGGTATTGATACTTTCAACCAGTATCCTTTTCTGAATATCAATCTGATAATTTAAAGATTCAATCTGACGGCTTTCGGGTGTAACCTGGTATAAAAGTCGTTCACGTTCCAGAAGCTGCTCCTGTAAAGTGGAAAGCATACTGGAAATATTTCCCCGAAATTCGCTTCCGGCAAGTATGGCAATCAATCGGTAAATATCCACATCGTCCTCCTCATCCACCAGACTTTGCTCTATCTCTGAGAAAATGCTTTTCTCCATCTGCAGCATTACAATCTGGTTTTCAAAATCGGCTATTCTTCCCTGCAGAGTTGGCAGAGGTGTAAGAGTTACTTCGTCAATTCCATGTTCCTTTTTAAACTCCTCCAGCTCAATTTCCGAATCTGATAATTTTTCAAATAAAAGATCCAGCTGATCATCAATAAATTCCAGGATATTATTGGCACTTTCTGCTTTCTTTTCCAGGTCATAAATACTAAACTCTTCAGCTATAATATTTACAATGTCCGATGCTTTTTGTGCATTGGTTCCCTGGTAGCTTATCTGAATGGTTTTTGCAGCAGAGTTCAGCACATTGATTCTAATGTCGCGACTGTATGCAGAAGCAATGGTTTCAGGGTTATTGAGTATAAAAAAGTAAGAATTGCGGCTGAATACACTTTGCTGCTCTCTTATAATATTAAAATTGTGTATATCAATTACAATATCCATTTCGGGCAGGTTATTCCGGCCATTAACATAAACTTCACGTTTTTTCTGCTGCCCTTTATTTGTAAAAGAAAGCACGATATTATCCTGGCTTACAAAATCAAGATAGATAGGAACTCCATACAAGGATGGATCTTTTACAACAGCATCCACAGTAAACGGTGCATTTCTGTAAAGTTCAAAATTCAGCACCCTTCCTTTGGAATAATATGTAACATCAAGAGGCAAACGGGAAAGTGCCCTTTGAAGAAAAACGGATGAACGCATCAATTCAATCTGCTTGGCCAGGTCATCGTCATAAATACTTGCAGTAGGCAGTATACGTGTTGCCTGAGCCTGCGAGCCAAGCTGAATAATAGATGATGTTTGATAAACAGGAGGTGTATACCGTAAATATAGCCAGGCACCCGTTATAGCAATAATAACAAAGATGATGGGAAAAATGATGTTTTTTTTGGAAATATAAAAAAACAGTTTTATATCCAGTTCATCATTTATGGCTGATATTTTCCTTACCTGGGGATTCGACATCAGATCACTTAAAAATTGAGTAAATGATTAAGGCAGTGGAAAACAAGGTAAGATAAGGACCTACATTTTCCATAATTCTTTGTGGTACCCTTTCGCGAGGCTCAACATAAATAATATCGTTGGCCTGCAATACCATATCGGCATTCTTTACCCCTTCAATGGTAGCAAGGTTGATAAGAAAAACCTGGGGGTCATTCAGATCGCCCCTTATTACTTTCACACGGTTGGCTCTGCCGTCGGCAATACCTCCTGCCATTGCCAGCGCTTCGAAAAGGTTGGTATTGGTATTCTCCAGATATACAACTCTCGATGTTCCGCCCCTTCCTCCCGGAAAAATGATAACCCTGTTGTTGGTTACCCTGAGTTGCACAAATGGCCGGTTGTAAAATTCTGAAAACTTATCTTCAAGAAATCTTTCGGCTTCTCTGAGTGTCATCCCGCTAAGTTTTACTCGTCCCATTACAGGGATTTTAACATATCCGTCAAACTCTATGCGATAATTATGATCACCTCTGGTTTGTTGCTGGGCAGTGGGGCTGATCGGATCAACAAGTCTTTCACCATCATTGGTATACAAACGGAAAAACAACTCATCATTGGGTGCCAGCCGGTACTCTTCCTCAATACGTGCATCTTCAACCGATGCATACTCATAATCAGGCGGTGTGCGCAACATACGCTCCGGATTCAATATCTGGCAAGAAGAAAAGGTAATAGCAATGATGAAAATAATCCAGATTCTTTTCACTTATACGGATTGAATTGATAAACTACATCAGGTTTGGTTGCCTGCAAAATTAACAAAAGCTTTGGTTTTTAAGCTGGAAAATGAAGGTTTTAACACAAGGAGGTCATAAAAAAGCCCTAAAAGAATTATTCCTTCCAGAATGTTGCTGATGGCAAAAAGAAAAAAGTGCCACCATAAGATTTATGACGCTTCAGAAATCCACTCATGATTAGGAACAGGATAAATCAACTTTTTATCGAGCAACCTGTCATAAAGCACTTCCATATCTCTTACCAGTCGCGAATAATGATATTTCTCAGCTATATGCCCCCAGCCTTTGCGTCCGAAAGAAACTCTCAGCTCTTCGTTTTCAATAAGTTGTAAAAGCTTCTCAGCAAATTCCAGGGTATTATCCTTTTCGGAGAGTAGTGCAGTCTCGTTTGGAATTACAACATCTTCAATACCTCCAACCCTGGTAGTCACCACAGGTTTTCCTGCAGCCTGAGCTTCTATTATACTTACAGGAGTGCCCTCATTAAGCGAAGTAAGCGCAACAATATCCAAACCGGCGTTTACATAATCCATTTCAGTTATCCAGCTCGTGAATGTTAATGTAGCCGGATGGTATTCGCCGATACCATTTACATGATCGATCCCAAGGTTAATTGCTCTCAGTTTTAAAATTTCCCGCGTTTCACCATCCCCAACAATAAATGCCCTGATTTTCTTGCTCGTTTTTCCTTGTACCATTTTCAGAGCATCCAGAAACATAGAATGATTTTTGATAGGAACCAGTCGGCCAATGATGCCTATGGCTATTTCATCATCATTTATCATGTATTTTTTTCTGAAGGCAGCCCGCTTTTCGTCCTGATTCTCGCGAAACCTGCTAAGATCAAATCCTAAAGGAATAACACTGACTTTCTCTTCAGAACATATCTGAAACCGCTGTGTGAGATCATTTTTCTGGGTTTCACTGATGGCTATGATCCGGTTGGTTTTCTTTGCCAGGTAACGTTCAATGTTTTTATACATGGAAGTTTTCAATGGCCCGAAATAGGATTCAAATACATGACCATGAAATGTATGAACTATAACCGGAACATTCTGATGAATTGCAGCAAGACGACCTATCGCTCCTGCTTTTGATGCATGAGTATGTACAATATGCGGATTGAATTCGCGGATAATTCTGGTCAGGTGCCGGTAAGATCTAAAATCATCGGCCGGCGAAACTTCTCTGTGTAAGGATGGAATAATCAATGGATCAATCCCAAGCTGGTTTACAATATATTGCGAGTTCTTTTCGGATGCTCCGTTGGCCCCGCCCACCAGCAAAGTTTCGTAATGGTTATCCAGATATTTTGTAAGATAAGCGGCATTGTAGGTTGGACCACCTAAATTAAACCGATTAAGTATTCGAAGGATTCGTGGCATTTATTTAATTAAATAGATTGCTTTATCTAAATATTTCTGGCAATTATACAAATAAAGTATTAATCAATGTTAAGGAAATTACGTATTTTTTTCGTGGAATTGCTCATACCAGTGTTGAAAAACCACCAAACTCCATATCTGCGCATGTATTTCATGAGGATTTGATGAAAAAAGTTTTTTCTTCAAATTGTTGATAACTTTTGGATTGAATATGCCCTGATCGCGGATAAAATCATTTTCGAGCCATTTGTTCAGTATGGTCTCTTTTAATTCTGAACGGAACCATGATAATAACGGGACTTCAAAACCCTGTTTCGGTCGGTAGTAAAGTTCAGGAGGTAAAATATCTCTGAAAGTATCTTTCAGAATTTTTTTTCTGGAAGAATTGTCAATTTTATAATTGGCAGGGAGAGAAAAAACAAAGTTTACCAGATCGTGGTCCAGGAAAGGAACCCTTACCTCCAGTGAGTTGGCCATCGACATCATATCTACTTTTGTAAGCATATCATTGGCAAGTACCAGGTGCATGTCGTTGAGCAAAACATCATTCATGGAATCGCTGCCGGTAGCACCGGTATGCTTCAGAAGTTCATGCTTTCTTGACAGATATTCATCCTGATTTGAAGGTTTTAAGAGAAGCTCATGCGGATAATTTTCGTCGGTAAAAGCTGCCCATCGCCAGTAACGTTCATCGGTTTTCAGATTCATACCCTTACCGAAACGGTGCAACTGCCTGATTTTATTACCAAGGGCTGAATGACGGGATTTTGGCATCAGCGCCAGACCGGGGTGCAGATACTTCAGAACCTGGGCCATTATGCCACCCTTGCGTGCTCTCGATTCGGCCATGTGTTTGTTGTAACCGGCAAACATTTCATCAGCCCCATCTCCGGAGAGTGCTACTGTTACTTTTGACCTCGTCTCACGGCTCAGAATGTAAACTGCCAGGGCCGATGAATCAGCAAAAGGTTCATCGGTATAATCCAAAACATCATAAAGGCAATCAAGCAGATCATGGGTCGTGAGCGAAAACTCTGTATGATCTGTTTTGTGCATTTTTGCCACACTGCGGGCGTAATGGGTTTCATCGAACATAGGTTCATCTTTGAAACCGATGGAAAAGGTTTTAAGATGGTCAACATGTTTTGCTGCCAGGGCAACAATTATGCTGCTGTCGATACCTCCGCTGAGAAATGCTCCCAAAGGTACATCAGAAACCAGCCTTTTAACAACTGCTGCTTCCAGTTTTTCGTGAAGTTCATTTTTGGCATCTTCATAGGAAATTCCTTTGTATTCCGCTAGTGGTGATGATGGAACAGAATAGTATTTTTTTGTCTGTACATGCCCGTCATTAATTTTCATGTAATGCCCAGGCATCAGTTTCAGAACATTCTCATATATACTCCAGGGCGCGGGGATGTAATTTAACTGAAAATATACCTGAAGAGATGTATAATCGATAACTTTGGGAATACCGAGTCTTATGAGAGCCTTCATTTCAGATGCAAAAAGTATTTTCTGACCGTCAAAATGATACAACAAAGGCTTGATTCCAAACCGATCCCTGGCAATCAGCAATGATCCGTCCTTTACATTGAAAATGGCGAAAGCAAAAAAACCCTGAAGGTCATTAATACCCTCGGGTCCTTTTTCAATGATCCACTTGAGAAGCACTTCTGTATCGCTTTGGGTGCGGAAGCTTACTCCTTTATTCATGAGCCGCCGGCGCAAATCAATGAAATTGTATATTTCACCGTTGTAAATGATTACATGATCGCCGTTCTCATCCCAAAAAGGCTGATTGGCAGCTTCAGATGTATCAATAATGGAAAGACGACTATGCCCCAGTGCCACATGCGAGCGACAATAATGCGCCTGAACTTCAGGTCCTCTTTTTTTGAGGGTTTCCAGTGCGGAATTGATCAGGGGAGCGGGTTGCTCCAAAGGCCCGTAAAAAGAATAGATTCCGCAGATACCGCACATATGGAAGGGTTTGGGGTTTGGGGTTTAGGGGTTAGGGTTGGTCAGTGCCTAAATAGGTTTGATCGTTTTGTTGTATGGGATTATATCTTTATTTTCCATATTACTTTCTAATCCTGATTTTTGTATTTTAAACCCGAGGCTGTCTTAAAAGTCAGCATTTATTTGGACACTGAGCCTGTCGAAGTGTGTATCTGATTGTTAATCAGATGTCGTTTCGACAGGCTCAACGACCATCTCGCACTTTTGAGACAGCCCCGATAAATTGATTTAATCCTGTCAACTTATAAACCTATAAACGCATAAACCCTTAAAGGTGAATAACTTCTCCATAAGCAGCCGCAGCAGCTTCCATAATGGCTTCGCTCATGGTCGGGTGCGGGTGAACGGCTTTAATGATCTCATGGCCGGTAGTTTCCAGTTTACGGGCAACCACGGCTTCGGCAATCATTTCAGTAACATTGGCACCGATCATATGAACTCCCAGTAATTCGCCATATTTTGCATCGAAGATCACTTTCACAAAACCATCTTTACTGCCTGCTGCACTTGCTTTTCCTGATGCGGAGAAAGGAAATTTACCAACTTTAAGCTCATAACCTGCTTCTTTGGCGGCTTTTTCTGTATACCCTACTGAGGCAATCTCCGGGCTGCAATAAGTACAGCCGGGAATATTATTATAATCGATGGGCTCAGGATTATGGCCTGCAATTTTTTCCACACAAACAATACCCTCTGCTGATGCCACATGGGCAAGGGCCTGACCGGAAACCACATCTCCAATGGCGTAATAACCTTCTACATTGGTGCGGTAGAATTCATCTACAACAATCTTGTCCTTCTCAATCTTGATTCCGGCTTCCTCCAGACCAATACCTTCAATATTGGTGGTAATGCCCACAGCTGAAAGCACAATATCGGCTTCAACAATTTCTTCACCCTTGGGAGTTTTTATTTTCACCTTGCATTTTTTGCCTTTGGTATCCACTTCTTCAACGGTTGATTTGGTCATTACCTTCATACCGGCCTTCTTAAAGGAACGTTCCAGTTGTTTTGAAACCTCTTCATCCTCAACAGGAACAATATTGGGCATAAACTCTACCAGTGTTACCTTGGTTCCGATCGAATTGTAAAAATAGGCGAACTCAGAACCTATAGCCCCTGAACCCACAACCACCATAGTTTCAGGCTGCTTTTCAAGCACCATGGCTTTGCGGTAGCCGATAATTTTTTCGCCGTCCTGTTTCAGACTGGGAAGTTCGCGCGAGCGGGCACCTGTGGCTATGATGATATGTTTTGCTGAATATTCGGTTGATTTGCCGTCTTCCGATTTAACCTCAACCTTTTTACCGGGCAGCACTTTCCCAAATCCTTCAAGAACTTCAATTTTGTTTTTCTTAAAAAGAAACTGAATTCCCTTGCTCATTCCGGCGGCAACTTCGCGACTTCTTTTCACCATGGTCTCCAGGTCGGCTTTGGGTTCAGCATCAATGGAAACACCATAATCACCGGCATGTTTCAGATATTCGAAAACATTGGCACTTTTCAGCAAAGCTTTGGTGGGTATACAACCCCAGTTGAGACAAACCCCACCGAGTTCAGCCTTTTCCACAACTGCAACTTTCATCCCCAGCTGGGATGCACGAATGGCCGCAACATATCCTCCCGGTCCGCTGCCTAAAACGATCAAATCATAATTCATATCAAAGTATTATTTAGTTTCATATTAGTTTTATATGCGAAATTAAAAATTTTTCAAAGATCCCTGACCTGCATCCCATGGTTGGAGCCGTAACAAAAATTTCCTGGTATTAACGGGTTAATTTATGGTATTCACGATTTGTAACACTGTTCAGATTATCCCTGGATTCGCATAATCTGCCAATAAACTCAGGCTCATGCTCAGTGGCATTTCCCACAACAATAATATCTGCTCCGGCATCCCAGCTTTTAATGGCATCATCTGAAGTACGAATGCCACCTCCAACAATCAAGGGTACTTTTATATTTGAACGCACATGCCTGATCATCCTGGCAGGTACGGGCATTACTGCGCCACTTCCGGCATCCATATAAATAAGCCTCATGCCTAACATTTCACCTGCCATGGCAGTGCAGGATGCGATATCGGGTTTGTCGGACGGAATCGGGATGGTATTGCTCATATAAACCACAGAAGTAAGTTTTCCGCTTTCGATAAGCATATATCCAGTGGGCATAATTTCCAACCCTGACTTTTTAAGACCAGGGGCAGCAATCACATGATTTCCTATCAGTAATTCAGGATTCCGCCCTGAAATAAGGCTAAGCAACAAAATGGCATCAGCTTCGGGGTGCACCTGCATGGTGTTTCCCGGGAAAATAATGACCGGAACATGAACAGTTTCTTTGAGAATTTTAAGGCAGGTACCCAAAAAGTCGCTGGTAAGCAGGCTGCCACCTGTAAATATATAATCGGCCCGGTAGCGGTTTACCAGTTCCGCAATCCGCATAACACCCTCTTCGTCCACCTTATCAGGATCTATAAGAACCGCAAGTTGTCGTTTTTTCTGATCAGACAAGATCCTGATCTGGTGATAAATGGAATTCAGCATGAAAAATCAGATAAGAATTTCAGTTGTAAAGATAAGAAATCCGGAGTTTTTTATCGATCGAGTGCGTAGGCCAGAATATAATCATCAAGCAACTGATACTCAACCGGGAATATTCTTTCATCATAATCAGTTTTGATGGTTCCGTAAATCAAACCGTGCTCCTCAACTTTAAACGGCTCAATGTATATATGCTCACGGAAAAGAATATCACGTTTACCATGTAGTTTGTACAAAGTTTCCTTTGCTGCCCAGATAACATACAGTTGCTCAACGGATAAACCTTTGCCATTTTCAGTCATCTCAGATTCATTAAGGAATTTATGGCTGATCCTTTTGATCTTGTCTTCCATTCTTTCAATATCAATACCCACAGTATATTTGGGGCTTGCAATCAATGCTGAATACCTTCCGGAATGAGAAACAGATATATGACGCACGCCATTGTCAAGGTAGGGTTTTCCGTATTCATCGTAGGTTATGGCACTTAGCTCATGTTTTCTTACAAGGTATGGAAGTATCATCCTGTAAGCCAGCCAGTGCTGTTTACGGGTGTGGGTTTTCAATGAAGAAAATATTTTTTCTTCATTTTCTGAGAGATTGATCTGCGCATACATCTGATCTACGCTTTCATTGATCTCCCAGATGCCTATAGAAGCATCCTGAACAAATTTCGTTAAAAACAGACTCATACTGTGCTTTTCAAGGGGGTGATGCTTAATGGTGGCAAACCCACCGACATGTACAAAAAATCTCTCTCCTGCACCACCTTGTTTGAACCTAAGTGTGTCTTATTTGTATTAATATAGCTTGTCAGGCTTTTTTCACTTTAGCATTTAAAGTGTTAACTTTGCAAAATTATAAAATTTAAATTACAAAACAGAATGGAAAAAGTTTTAACAAATACACAAATCCCCTATAAAGTTGCTGATATTTCTCTGGCTGAGTTCGGCAGGAAAGAGATTGAGATTGCAGAAAAGGAAATGCCCGGGTTGATGGCCTTGCGCGAAAAGTACAGTAAAGAGAAGCCTTTGAAAGACGTAAGGATCATGGGATCGCTGCACATGACCGTGCAAACTGCTGTTTTAATTGAAACACTGGTTGAACTGGGCGCCAATGTGCGCTGGGCCAGCTGCAACATTTTCTCTACCCAGGATCATGCCGCCGCAGCCATTGCCAAAAGAGGAATTCCCGTTTTTGCATGGAAGGGTGAAACCCTTGAAGAATACTGGTGGTGCACCGATCAGGCCCTGTCTTTTCCCAACGGACAAGGTCCCCAGCTTATTGTAGACGATGGCGGTGATGCAACATTGCTTATTCACCTGGGTTACAAAGCAGAAGAAAATGCTTCAATCCTTGATAAAGAAGCGGGTAGCCGTGAAGAGTTGGAAATATTAAAACTTTTGAAAAATACACTTGAAAATGACAACCAGAAATGGCATCGCATGGTAAAAGACTGGAAGGGTGTTTCTGAAGAAACAACCACCGGTGTGCATCGTCTTTACCAGATGATGGAAAGGGGCGAATTACTGGTTCCGGCCATCAATGTAAACGATTCTGTTACCAAATCAAAATTCGATAATCTTTACGGTTGCCGCGAGTCGCTGGCAGATGGCATAAAGAGAGCTACCGACGTTATGATTGCCGGAAAAGTTGTAGTGGTTTGTGGTTATGGCGATGTGGGCAAAGGCTGTGCACACAGTATGCGTGGTTACGGAGCGCGGGTAATTGTTACGGAAATAGATCCCATTTGTGCACTACAGGCAGCCATGGAAGGTTTTGAAGTAAAAACCGTGGAAGATGCTCTGGATGAAGGAAATATTTTTGTAACTGCAACCGGCAACAAGGATATTATTACTGTTGAGCATATGAAGCAAATGAAAGACCAGGCTATTGTATGCAACATCGGACATTTCGACAACGAAATTCAGGTAGATAAACTTGACCATACACCCGGAGTTCAGAAAGTAAACATAAAGCCACAGGTTGATAAATATGTTTTTCCCGACGGACACGAAATCTTTATGCTTGCCGAAGGTCGTTTGGTAAACCTGGGGTGTGCAACAGGACACCCATCATTTGTTATGAGCAATTCTTTTACCAACCAGGTGGTTGCACAAATGGAACTGTGGAAAAACAATTATGAGATTGGTGTTTATCGCCTGCCCAAACACCTGGATGAAGAAGTGGCTCGTTTGCACCTTGAGAAAATCGGGGTTAAGCTCACTAAACTTTCTCCCGAACAGGCTGAATATATTGGCGTTAAAGAAAACGGACCTTACAAGCCGGAGCATTACAGGTATTAGGTTGAGATTGTTTAGAGTTTAGAGTTTAGAGTTTAGAGTTTATAAAAAATTATGAAGAGAAGCCGGGTAGTTTTAAAACTGCCCGGTTTTTTTATCATAAAGTTCTTTGCTAAAAATTGGTGACGTGGAGGTAGGGATAGGTGAAGGATGTCCGGTAAGCCCTTAAAGGATGCTTTGACGGACCTGAACCCGGAGAGCCGTCAATTAAAAGAAAAACAGATTCA
>JAHYJP010000330.1 GCA_019429055.1 Bacteroidales bacterium | reverse complement strand
CTGTTAACTGAGAGCTTGCGAATGTGCAAACACCCAGGTCAGCAAATACTGATATTGGTTCCAGGGTTGCAATCGTTGGGTTCTGGTTGTCAACTACGGTAACCGTTTGAGTAGAAGTAGCAGTGTTCCCGCTTCCGTCGGTAACGGTCCATGTAACAATGTTGTCACCCAGTTCCAGGCTTGCCGGAGAAGGCAGCACGCTTTCCACGCTGCAGTTATCTTCCGCGCCAGGAGCTGTTAACTGAGAGCTTGCGAATGTGCAAACACCCAGGTCAGCAAATACTGATATTGGTTCCAGGGTTGCAATCGTTGGGTTCTGGTTGTCAACTACGGTAACCGTTTGAGTAGAAGTAGCAGTGTTTCCGTTTTCATCGGCCACGTTCCATGCAATGGTAGTAGTTCCTACCGGGTACAGGTCATCGAGTTCCAGTCCGTCGCTTCTTACCCCTGTCGGATCTCCAACGGAGCAGTTATCTGTAGCAGACGCAGAAACTTCAACTGTAGCTCCGCACACATCGGTATCAGTGAAAACATCTTTGTCACCGTTTGTAGTAATGATCGGAGATATATTATCTACCACATTCACCACAGCCTCACAAGTATGTGTTACACTATTTTTAGTAACCGAGAGGGTTACTGTATTATTCCCAATGTTGCTGCAGTCAAATGTTTCCGGTGAAACGCTGAGCGTGAATCCGGTTGGGTCGCCGTTGAAAACATCGCTGGCATCAATGGTTACTGTACCATTTTCATCCAGGTAGGCAGTGTAATCTTTGCACTTTGCAAATGAACCGGCCATGGGCTCAAC
The DNA here is from genome assembly GCA_019429055.1 of Bacteroidales bacterium. Lineage (GTDB taxonomy): Bacteria > Bacteroidota > Bacteroidia > Bacteroidales > UBA7960 > SKVR01. Next base: position 1,437 of record JAHYJP010000330.1, on the reverse strand, counting down.
AGTAATGTCGCTGGTACAAGTACTTGTCAGCCCGTCATTGTCAGTAACGGTTAGTGTTACTTGAATGGTTTGTCCCACATCATCGAGATCAAATGTGTTGGGAGATACACTCATCGATTCAATTTTGCAATTATCAGTTGAGTTATTATTTACTTCTTCTGCTGTAAGTGTTCCCCGAAAGCTTTCATCGAGATATACGATTATATTGTCATTACAATTTGCAACTGGCGGTATATTGCTGTTAACTGTAATTGTAGCCTGGTCAGAACTTGTACATCCATTTTCATCGGTGTAACTGTAGGTTAAGGTTTGTGTCCCTTCTGAGGGGTCAAACACATATCCGTCGGTTTGATTGCCGCTAACTCCTGTGCCACTCCAAACACCTCCGGTAGGCGAGCCGGTTAAAAGAATATCATCGGCATCACTACATTCTATTGGTTCATAAGTGCCGGCTGTAACTTCAGGGAAAGGATTAACAGTTACAGAGAAAGAGCAGGATAAACTTGGAATTTCACATACATTACAATAGGCAGCGTAAGTAATAGTTGTTGTCCCAATCGGGAAAAAAGTTCCAGCAGGATTTAACAACAAATCCTTATCATTGGTTACCTGTGTGTAAAAGTCAATATCTCCTGTACATCCATCTCCATACATGGGGGCATCAAGTTTCAGGTTATCAGCAATGCTTTTATTGTTGCTTAACCCTTCGAATTCAAATTTTAATCTGTAAATACCCAATTCATTCGGGTTTACTGAAAAAGTAATAGTTTGCCAATTTTGAATAGTTGCGGTAATTTGAATTTCTTGTTCTAAGGTTTCACTGGTACCGTCAGAATTAACCAAATAAATTTTCATTGTAAAATTCTGATCAGCATAAATTTCAATTTCACCATTTGTCTCTTGGGTAAATAAAAATCTTGGGGTGGTAAGCCATGGCAATCCATATCCTCCACCCTGATTTAATACCAGGTATTTAGCACCGCCTCCACCTGTTCTTTGTACTTTGTAGTACTCCCAGCAATTTATTTCTGTTTGACTTTCGGGTAAATCAAAAGACATAGAAAAGTCAAACTCATTTGTTATCCCGTCACAACTTAAGGCAAAATCTGGTTTTGTCCAGGATACAATTGAACCCAATTCGTCCAGATCATTTTGGTCTGTTGGGCAGGTAGTAACAGATTCAGAACAATCATTTTCCTGAATGATTACACATTGTGCGTTTGCTGTTTCTGTTCCTGTTAACAGAAAAAAAGCAACTAAAAGCGCCGTGAGCGGAACCAAAAGGCTCCATTTTTTTAATTTACGTAAAATCAGACTTCGTCAGTTTCTATTTTTTAACCTCAGCAAATATACAAAAACAGAGGGATTGAGAGCATTTACGATAAAATTGGACAGTTAATATTAGTTTATATAATAATATACAAAAAATTATTGAAA
>JAHYJP010000080.1 GCA_019429055.1 Bacteroidales bacterium | reverse complement strand
GGCCACATCCTCGAAGGTGTCATCTTCCTGCGAAATTTCCAGCGCCATATCAAGCATGTTCATGCAATACATCGCCATCCAGCTTGTGCCATCGGCCTGTTCCAGGTGACCGCCCCCGGGGATGAAAGCGCTACGGTCGAAAACACCGATATTGTCCAATCCTAGAAAACCCCCTTCAAATACATTGTTGTCATTATGGTCCTTCCGGTTAACCCACCAGGTAAAATTTATCAATAATTTCTGGAATGCTTTTTTAAGGAAATCGATATCCCCTTTGCTGGTTTTTTCTTTTTCGATTCGATACACCTGCATGCATGCCCAGGCGTGTACAGGAGGATTCACGTCGCAGAATTTCCATTCATAGGCCGGGAGCTGTCCGTTCGGACGCATGTACCACTCCCTCAGAAAGAGAATTAGCTGGTTTTTAGCAAAGTCCGGATCGATCATGGCCAGGGGAACACAATGAAAGGCCAGGTCCCAGGCAGCATACCAGGGATACTCCCACTTGTCCGGCATCGAAATAATATCTTCATTATTCAGCGTAAACCAGTCACTGTTCCGTCCTTTTTTTCGTTTTTGTGATGGTTTGGGTTGACCCGGGTCACCATTGAGCCAACGGGGAATATCAATGTTATAATACTGTTTGCTCCACAACATACCGGCGAATGCCTGGCGCTGGATATTCTTAAGTTCCGGATCTTCAACGCACAATTCATTATAGAATTCATCGGCTTCTTTTATCTTTTCGCTAAAAACCGCGGTGAAATCTGACCCGAGAGGATCATGTCCTGCTTCGGATTTGGATAACCTTAGCCTTAACTCGAAACGCTCACCGGCTTCAATTTCCAGTTCATACAAAGGCGTGAATTTAGTGCCTTCGGTAATATTTTCCAGAATATCAAAATCATTATTAACTATCGCGTCATTAATAGCATCCTTAACGAAAGGATTTTCATCAGGTAGTCCAAAAATCAACTTTTTATTGGTTTCATTATCTGTAAACAGAGTGCGGGCCGGGTTCTGAAAATAAAAATTATATTCTCCCAGTTCTGTGTGCCGGAGCGATACCTGCCCGAATTCTTTTTGCTTGGGGCTGAGTTTAATAACAGGCTTTTCTTGCATCAAGCCAAAGCTCCATAAGTTCCTGAACCACAAAGTGGGCAGTACGCTGATCTTCGCCTTTTTAAGGCTGCGATTGTAAATTGTGATTTTAATAAGGATGTCATCTTCATTGTTTTTAGCATACTCGGTAAATACATCCCAATAGTTACTCTTATCAAATACACCGGTGTCAATCAGCTCATATTCAGGATCCTGTTTTGAGCTTTGCCGGTTGGTGAGCAGCAGATCCTCATAAGGGAAAGCCTGCATAGGATATTTGTAAAGATGTTTCATATAAGAGTGCGTAGGTGTATTATCAAGATAATAATACAATTCCTTGACATCTTCCCCGTGGTTTCCTTCTTTTCCGGTCAACCCGAAAAGGCGTTCCTTGATGATAGGGTCTTTGCCATTCCACAGTGCTACAGCGAAACAAAGGTTACAAAATTCATCGCAAATACCGGCAATACCATCTTCACCCCACCGATAGGTGCGGCTTCGGGCATGCTCGTGGGGAAAATAATCCCAGGCTTCCCCATCTTCACTGTAATCTTCCCTGACGGTTCCCCACTGGCGCTCGCTCAGATATGGCCCCCATTTCATCCAGTTTTTCTTTCCCGTGTAGTGGTCTTGAATCCGGATTTGTTCTGAATTTGATTTTTTCATCGTTTTGTTAGTTTGAATAGTTATGATAGTTTTTGAAAGTTACATGGCGAGTAAAATCTATCCGTTCGTGGTAAAGCCCGGATAAAGTGTCATTCCTCCATCAACAAATAGTGTTGTGCCATGAATGTAATCCGATTCGTCGGTGGCAAGCCACACGGCCACCGCTCCAATGTCAGCAGGCTGCCCGATACGTTTGTAAGGAATAAGTTTCATCAGATCATTCAAGGCTTCCGGCGTTTCCCAGGCATCCCGGTTTATCGGGGTCTGAATGGCGCCCGGAGCAATGCTGTTGACCCGGATACCTTTCGGCCCTAATTCCTGGGCCATCGACTTCATCAGCAGCATCACACCCCCTTTGGATGCCGCATAATTGACATGACCTGCCCAGGGAATAACCTCATGGACGGAGCTCATGCAAATGATCTTTCCTAATGCGCAACTGTAATCGACTTTTCCGCGCCGTAGAAATTCACGAACTGCTTCGCGCGAGCATAAAAACTGGCCGGTCAGGTTGACATCCAGCACAAATTGCCACTGGGCCAGGGTCATCTCATGGAACTCAGCATCGCGCTGCAAACCGGCATTGTTTACCAGGATATCGACAGTCCCAAAATGCTGCCTGGCCATTTGGAACATGGCCTGTACCTGGTCTTCTTTACTTACATCGGCCTTGACGGCAATTGCTTTTGCGATGGAATCATTAATTTCTATCTGGTGTGCTACTTCTTCAGCAGCTTCAGCATCAGTGATATAATTGACGACCACATTGGCACAATCTCTGCCCATGGCCAGGGCAACTTCTTTTCCAATACCGGAGCTTGCTCCGGTTACGATACAGGTTTGTCCTAAAAGACGATGGTTCGGTTTTTGACGCATTTTTTCAATTATTAAGTTTTTATTTTAATTCTGTTTATTCGTAAATAAAAAGGGCGTGCCCATCCGGATCCCTGAAATAAAAAGCCGAAATGCCAGCCGCATCGGGCAGATATTCCGGTAAGGTTTGCGGGGACGTGGAAACATGGTTTACATCATGATCAAGAAGCAATTGATAGGCTTTTTGCATGTCGCTTACAACGATGGCAATGTGTTGAAACCAGAGATCGTTGCTTTTACTATCAATGGGACTTTTGCGACCCACGAAAACCGCAGAATGAAATTCCATCAGTTCGATTTGCTCATCACCCAACTGCAATCTGGCAATGTTCAATGCCATTGAAGTATCCTGAATGTTAAAAAGGTTTTGAACGTAAATACCCTTCAAACTAAACGTGGTGTCAATTTTAAACGGGAGTACACCTGTGTAAAATTCCAAAGCTTCGTCCAGATTGCTAACAGTAATGCAAACATGGTTTACAGAGCTTATGGATTGTGCATGAAGCTGAGTAAAAGTTTGTAGCACAAACAACCATAGTAATATATATTTTAACATTTTCTTCATAGCACCTCGCTGATCAGGTGATCACCAACCCTTAGAGCATTGGCCATAATAGTCAAGGCAGGATTAACAGCCGAACTCGATGGGAAAAAACTACCATCCACGACATAAAGATTTTCTACTTCATGGGCCCTGCACCAGGTGTTCAAGGCAGATGACTTTGGATCATTCCCGAACCTGATCGTGCCGCATTGGTGCGCAGTACCGGCAATTGGAATTTTCTTTCCGAGGTAAAGATTATTAGGCAGCAGATGGGTATTTCCTCCTGTGTGTTCCAATATCCACCGAAGCTTCTTTTGAAGTCTTTGGTGTCCTACCAGGTTATTTTCGGAATAGCTAAGGACAATATTACCTTTCTTATCCAATGTTACCCTGTTTTCAGGTAATGGTAAATCTTCCGAAGTCATCCAGAAATCAAGAGAATGAGCAGCGAGGTACTCCAGGGTGAAACCAGGTGCAAGGGAAGGAGCATCCTCCCGGAACATCACTGCATCCGATTTCCCGAGCATCTGGATGTGTCCCATGGGAAAGGGGAAGTCTTCATCGCCAAAATAGAAATCATTCAGGCCTAAGGTCTTACCAAACTTAGTAGGATTAGGTTTTGTGGATAGTGCAATCATAGCCGAATTGTTGTGAGCCATATAATGCCGTCCAACCACATCCGATCCGTTCGCCAGGCCATTGGGGTGTTTTTCATTGGCTGAACGCAGCAACAAGGCAGCGCTGTTGATGGCACCGGCAGATACGACCACAATGTCGGCAGTATAAAACAGCGTTTCGCCATTTTTAGTGACTTCCACGCTCTTAATAGTTTTACCGGAACTATCGGTTATCAGTCTTTTAACATAACTGTTAGTTTTTAACATAGCATTCTCATGTATCAGCGCATGCTTTATTCCCACAACGTGCGAATCAGCTTTGCTTTCGGTTGGATCCGGAAAACCATCAAAGCGGTCTGGTATAGCCGGTGCTTCGCCCGGTTTTTCTTCTTTCCTGTAGCCGATAGGAAGCGGAAACGGATTTAATCCAAGTGCTTTCATATCATTAAAAAGTTCCTGGATACGGGGTTCGTGCCCTAATGGTGCCAACGAGTATGGCATTGTTTCTTCCGGTTCGGTCGGGTCGCTTCCACGTAAGCCGTTCACTGAATACATTTTCTCAGCTTCAAGATAGTAGGGGGCTAAATCTTTATAATCAATGTCCCAGGCTGGCGAAATGCCATCAAAATGTGTTAAATTACCAAAATCACGCTTGCGCATCCGCAACAATGCCGCTCCGTAAACCTTGGTATTGCCTCCGACACAATAATGGATTCCCGGATGAAAGGTCTTCCCGGCTTTATCAGTCCAATTTTCTTTGGCTTTGTATCGCGATTTCAGGAACACTTCTTCCGTATCCCAGTTTTCTTTTTCACGGGGGATAAAATCTCCACGTTCAAGGATCAGAATTTCTTTTCCGGTTGGGGCCAGTTTCCGGGCCAGTGTTCCTCCACCGGCCCCTGTGCCTATAATGATGATATCAAAATGTTGCATTTATGATAAGCTTTTTTAAGATTAGTGTTTCATTTTAGGCTTTATTAATAGCCTCAATGATTGATCGTAGGTAAAATAGTTCCATGACCAGTTCAGGAAGATGAGCAGGCGGTTTTTTACACCAACAATGGTAAAAAGGTGGACAAACGACCATAAGACCCAGGCAAAAATGCCCTTAAGTTTACCAAAGGGCAGATCGGCCACAGCCAGGTTCCGGCCATCGATAAGTCGTTTTCCCCTACCAAAGCATTTTTCATTCAACCCTGCAATCGGATTGGCTTTAATTCCTGCTGACCAGATGACAGTCCTGGAAGAAATGGTACTTCCATCGGCCAATTTCAGGCATGAGCCATTATAGTTGAGAACCGCTGTATTCAGATGAACTTCAACGCCCAGTTTTTCCAGATATTCCAGAGCTTTCTGAGACGCTTCTTCCGACATGGATGCCAGTACCCTGGGAGAAGCTTCATATAGAGCGATTCTCATTTTCGACAAATCCAGTTCCGGGTAATCTTTTGGGAAGATATACTTTTTCATTTCAGCCAGCGCTCCGGCTAACTCAACTCCTGTCGGACCACCGCCGACGAGAATAATATTCAGGTATTGCTCAATTTTTTCGAAATCCAATCCCGCCGTGGCCACTTGATAAAGCAATGGCTGAAACTGGTGAAAATTATTTTTATCGAGAAGTACGATTTGAAATCCTTTACCTATCAATTTTCTCACAAGTTTCAGCCCTGCAAAACCACTGCCAGCCACTACGATTCTTTTCTTTTCCGATTGCGGAATATTTGGAATATAGGATAACATTAATCCGGTTGTGTTTCGGTGACCTTTTTACTCATAGTATTCAGGTAATCCAGGCCCGCTTGTCCAAAGTTGTTCTTTAACATTTTGCAAGGTGCGCACCACGATGCGTATATATCCAGGAAGATGAGTTTATTCTCTTTTTTAGCCTGGGCAAGGGCTTCATCCCAGGTGCCTGTGAAGAATACCATCCCTTCATTCTTGCCGTTCTCATGGCTGTGGTTCTGTTCCTGCCCCATCAATAACCCCCAGGAACTGAGGGCTATGATGGTTGCGATAATGTTTGCAAACCTTTTCATGATTTGATCCTCCCGGAAATTAAATGATCCAGGCTGAATTTACCGGCGCCACTGATCAACAAAGCCAATAGCATAAGCATATAATAAAGAGGGATCTCATAACCATTGTCGCCGGCATTGAAGCCATTGCCAATATGGACTGTAACAATGGCTACAACCATAGTGATCATAAGAGGGATTGAAATAAAGCGTGTGGCTAAGCCCAAGGGTAACAAAATTACCGCGGCCATTTCCGTGGTGGCTGCCATGTAAGCGTTCAGCAATGGCATAGGGATGCCCATACTGCCAAACCATTCGGCAATGCCGCCGATGTTTTTCCATTTCATCATGGCTGGGGTAAAAAATCCTACTGCCAGGATCAATCTGAAAAAGAATAAGGGAAGGTCTGTTAAATTCGACAATTTGCCGGTCATTTTCTGATACATTTTAATAGCTTTCATTTTTATTAATTTTAAGATTTAAACTTCTTTTTCCGAATTGTCGACCAATTAGGCGATTCCTGACATGCCATAGGTAATTATTTTCATTTAGCTTGTAATCAGTAATAAAAAAACCGGCCGATAATAATTTATAAGCCGGTTTAGGAAAACATACGTATTTGTGGTTATCTTTTCAGATCTGTAAGTGCGTCAAGGATTTCTTTAACGGTGGATCTGTTCTTATAATCCGGATCAAACTGCCGCCAGGCAATCTTTCCATCCTGGCCAATAATGTAGGTTGCCGGTATCGGCAAACGCTGGGACTCATCTGAATGAGTTTCTTTAAGTTTTGCACCCAAAAAGGTATTGTAGGTAAATAATGTAGTGGCTGACGGTTTAAAAGTTACATCGTAAGCATCCGCTATTTTGTAACCCTCATCGTAAAGCAGCGTAAACTGAGCGCCGGTCTTTTCTTCCATTACACCCAGATATTCCGGTTTTTCAGGTGATACAGCAATTACTTTCGCTCCCATTTCTTCAATCAACCGGAGGCTGTCCTGGATCTGGCCAAGATGTTTGTTGCAAACCGGGCACCAAAAGCCACGGTAAAAGATCAAAACTACCGGGCCATTTTTCAGCGCCTTTTCGAGCGAGAAAATATTGCTATCAGCATCCAGGGCAGTGAACATCGGAGCCACAGCTCCGACGTTCAACCCTTTAGCTTCATCAACCGATCGCTCAGACTGGCTTTTCAAAGTGTTCGCCATGGTGATCAGAATTATTGAAATTATGAATGTTTTCATGAAGTTAAAATGAAATGATTTGATACCCATCAACGATCAGGTTCCGCAGGCTGGGATGGTTTTTGAATTCATCCAGTAAAACAATTTCTGCCTTTTCAACCTGGTTCTTTACCCCGAATGCCTGCGCACAATAGGAACAAGCACCGGTAATATGACTTTTTACCATCTTATAAAGAGGGTGGATCTTATGGTCTTCCTTTTCCAGCTCCCCGATCCATTTTGTCCCGGCTCCTTCAAAGATGATCTTCAGGTCATCACCATGTTCGATGGCCTCAAGGGCCAGTACAAATGCGTTGGAAACTTTTCCCAGCGCTTCAATAGATGTCGTGTCCGAAAATACGATAATTGCAATTTTTGCCATGTTTAGTTAAGTTTTTAAGTGTTTAATAATCCGATTAACAAACGATCAGTCGGATAAAATGCTAAACCTGACAAATAGAGGGAGTATTTTTGAATGAATTGTTTAAAACCTGTACCCCTGGACTTCCTCTGCTGAGCTTTCCACTCCTAATGCCAGTACGATACGATTGACAAAATTGAAATAAGCAACAACCAGTGTCGCATCAAGGATAGCGCTATCGCTTAGTGGCAGGTTTTTCAAATCAATCAGGCTGTTGGGATCATTATAAATTTCCGGTTTTTCAGTTAGTTTCCTGGCAAAACCGCAAAGCAATATTTCCCTTTGACTTAGACCTGCATGATTAAAATCTTTTATAAGCATGGTTATCTTATCATCACTTTTCCAGTAATGATTCAAGGCTTCGCTGTGGTGTAACCGGCAATAATCACAACCATTGGCAACAGAAACAATCACTGCCATCATTTCACGTTCAGCCCTGGATAATTCAGACCTGGAAAACATGATCTCCAGGTAAAGATCCATATGATTGACAATGCTTTCGGGATGGAGGCTCTGGATTTTATGGACTTCTGCAAGTTTCCCTCTCTTTTCAATGATTTCATTATAAATTTCTTTAAGCCTTCCTGTCGATTCAGGATATTCAACCATTTTGATTCTTGCCATTGTTATTTCGATCCCTCCATTTTCTTTTGAATATTCTTTTTGAAAGTGCTCAGGTCCAGGCTAATTTTCTCGGGCTTTTCAATCTTGAGAAGAGCATGATCCATCAGCATGCTTTGCTTTTCATAATTCGTGCAGGCATCACACATCATCTTGTGCATTTTCAATTGCATTTTTTCCTTTACAGAAAGTTTGAAGTAGAGCTTCTTTTCAATCAGCTCGGTGGCTTTCAGGCAGGAAAGGAATAATATATTCATTAATTTTTTCATCGCTCAGATCAATTTTGAAACCAATTCTTTTCAACGCAATCCCTTAACTGGAGTTTTGCCCTGTGAATGATTTGCCAGAAATTAGTCGTCGTCAATCCAACTTCCTGACAGATCTCATCCCCACTTTTTTCGGTAAGGTATTTCAGCCTGACACAGGTATTCCATTTTTCCGGCAAAGCTTCAAGACAATTTTTTAGCACAAACTGAAATTCTGCATTATCAAGAAGGTTTTCATCCTGCTCATGCCAGTCTTTCGGTCGTTTTTCAAGCTGCCAGCTCCCTTCTTCATCAAAAAAATCCAAAAACCCTGATGGCTCGCGGGTTACCGGCTTATTTACTTTCTTTCGGTAAACATCAATGATTTTATAATTCAGTATGGAGAAAAGCCAGGTCTTCGGGGAGCTTTCACCTTTAAATTCCCTGATCTTCTCCGCCGCAGCCAGGAAAGTATCCTGAACCAGGTCTTTTGCCAGTTCATCATCCGACACCTTATAATATGCCCACGAGTATAATTCATCAGTATAATCGAGTACCCAGCGTGTCAGATTGTTTTTATCTCCGGTCATGATGTAATAGAAAATTTAAGAACACATAATTTATCAATAATTATTTTACAGGAATAGTATTGTAAATCAGTAACATATAAATTATATCAAATTATTTTATTTTTTTTTGTCAGGATATCGGCACTTCATCTACTGTTCGGGCAGAAAACAAATTTAATCACTTAAATACTTAAAAAAATGAATAACACAAAAAAAACAATCGTAGCCGGCACATTGATCGCTGGTGCAGTATTCGGAGCAGCTAATCTTAATGCAGCTTCAAGCGACATGTTCCGCTTCAATGAACTGGGTTCCGGTTCAACAGTCCGGGCAAATCTCCTGAATCAGTCTGAAACCAATATCAGGGCCTTCCTGCTGGAACTTACCTGCGGTGAAGATGCTAAAAAGGCTCCGGCAGATACTAAAAATACCCCTGCTGCCAAGAAAGCTGACGATAAATCGACAGAGGCCAAATGTGGCGAAGGCAAATGCGGCGAAGGCGCTTCCAAAGATATGAAAGCCGGCGCTGAGGCAGACACCACCAAAGCTGCAAAAGACAGCAAGAGCACTGAAGCCAAGTGTGGAGAAGGCAAATGCGGGACCAACTAAAATGGTAGGCATTGGATTTCGACGGGATTTTGCGGGTGAGTTTCTCGAGAGCGGGAAACTCACTCCCGATTTCATCGAGGTAGCCCCCGAAAACTGGATTGGTATTGGGGGATACTGGATGAAAGAGTTCAGGAAAGCGCTGGAAAAATATCCGCTCTTTACCCACGGGCTTTCACTTTCTATAGGCAGCCCCGATGAACTGGATTTCGGCTTCCTGGGGAAAATAAAATCATTCCTGGATGAAACAGGAGCCCAGATTTATTCCGAGCATCTGAGCTTTGCCAAATGCGACAATGCTCATCTCTACGACCTTTTGCCCATTCCGTTCACAGAAGATGCGGTAAGGCATGTATCCCAGAGGATTAAAACAGTCCAGGAGTTCCTGGAGCGGCGCTTGACCATTGAGATTGTAAGTTATTACACTCCCGTGGCAGCCGAAATGAAAGAAATTGACTTTGTCAATGCCATTCTGGAAGAAGCAGATTGCGACCTTCTCCTGGATGTAAACAACGTTTATGTCAACAGCTTTAATCATCATTACGATGCAAGAAAGTTTATCAGCCAGCTTCCAATGAACAGGGTGAAATACATCCACATGGCGGGACACCAGCAGGTATCCGAGGACCTGATCATCGATACGCACGGACAACCCATTATTGACCCGGTTTATGAATTATTCGAATTTACCATGAAAAGACTTGGACGCGATGTCCCGGTTCTGCTTGAAAGAGATTTTAATATTCCTGAACTTGAAGAGCTTCAGCAGGAGATCAACATGCTCAGGGAAATAAAGACCAGGTCACTGGTTAAAGAACACGCTTATGTTGCTTAAACAAGATACAAAAACCGCGCAGTCGGCACTGGCAAACTATTGCCGGACGGGCATTCTGAATGACATTCCCGGGGTTGAAGATCACCGGGTTCATCATTACCGGAGGCTGGTATTCAATATCATCGATGACAGCCTGGCTTCAGCTTATCCACTTACCCGCAATTTGCTCAGTGTTGCAGAATGGGACGAATTGGTGAATGAATTTTTCAGTTCCCATCCGTGCCAGTCGCCACAGGTATGGACCATGCCAAAAGAATTCTATGAATATCTTATAGAAGTCAATCATCCTTTATTGACAAAATACCCATTCCTGCAAGAACTGTTATGGATGGAATGGCTTGAAATAGAAATCTATATGATGGAAGATCAGAAAGTGAACTATCAGGGAAGCGATATTTCAGGAATTGGAAAACTTGTGATCAATCCCGAGCACCGTTTGATTACCCTTAATTATCCGGTTCACCTGAAGCAGGCCAGCCAGATCCTTCCGGATGACCGTGGAAATTATTATCTCATTATGCACAGGGAACCGGTGAGCGGTAAGGTTCATTTCACCGATCTGTCACCGTTTTTTACCCGGATGATTGAACATTTGAACAGTCAGACTTATCGTGTTGATGAGTTAATTGAAATGACCGCACGTGATTTCGGGATGAATGTTGAAAAAATGGTTTACGAAAATTCTTTGAGATTCATTGAAAACGCACTGAACAGCAAGTTAATATTAGGTTTTACAAATTAAATTTTTACAATTATGAAAATGACAAGAATGATTACAATGGCCTCCCTGGTTTTCCTTGGGGCAGTTACACTGCAGTCGTGCAGCGATGATGAGGATGTGAAACAGGAGTTTGTCGCTGACGACAACACGTTTAATAGTTTTATGAGCTGGCCGCTGGAAGCTACAAACCAGGGCCCGGATCCTGCGTTAGGAACTGCCCATGCGGGGAACGACAGCACGGTAACGCGCAAAGTTTATGTTCAGAACGGTCAGGACATTAAAGATGGTTCTTACCCTGTCGGAACACTGATCGTCAAGCATTCCCAGAATCCCGGCAGCACAGTAAACGAATTCACGGCCATGGCAAAGCGTGGAAATGACTTTAATTCTACCGGCGGTGACTGGGAATGGTTCATGCTGAATTCTGACGGCACCATCGCGGTTGATGGCAATAACAACAAAATGCGCGGTGCCGACCTGATGGGTGGCATGTGCGTGATGTGCCATACACAGGCCAGTAGCAAGGATTTTGTATTCTCGAAATAATTATACCTGCTTTGGCTTTAATGCTACTGAAAAACCCTTGCAGGACTTTATCCTGCAGGGGTTTTGCATTTTTATTTACCTTCTACGATCCTGATCTCCTCTTGAGTCAGCCCATATAACTGATAAACAATCTCATTGATGACACTGTCAGGTTTTAAGCCTATTATTTCCAATAGTTTCTCCCTTGAATGAGGGACAATACCTGTTCCAATAGCCTTCCTTACTTTATCTCCGGCTTTATCGTTTTCTCTATCGGTAACTCTATCGGTAACTCTATCGCTGACCCTGTCAACATCAGCAGTAACATAATACCTTAGCAATTTATCTTCTATGATTACATGCTGATTAATGAGAATTATCTATCTTTTCATCTTCATGGACACCCTGACCATGAATTTGTCCATGCTGTTTCATTCACTAATAGCTTCTACAATTCGTATCTCCTCCTCCGTCAATCCATATAACTCATATACCAGTTGGTCAATCTCGTTTTCTAAAGCGCTGGTATCGGCTGAGGGGTTGGATTTTTTAAGGGTGAGAATTTGCAAAGTTTTATTTTCCAGTACGTCAAATGATTTTGGGATGGGACAATTAATCATATAATCTGTGAAGAATCTCAAATAACCGCCACGAATGGAATTGGATATACTTCGGAAATAAAATAAGAATAATTTCGAATTAAGATAGCCGAGAAGTCCTAAAGATGAGGAGCCAATATTATATATAGTGTTTAAGGAATAGTGCTTGCCTTCATCTAACGTAAAGTTTGAATCCTTAGAAATATCTGGGTATATGATTTTATTTTCTTCAAATTTACTTGAGTCTCCTGGGCTTGCTTGCAATTCATACCAAATTCCGCTACCTGCTTTTGCCTTTAACTTTGATTCAAATCTACTTAAATGGGCAAGTATAGAAGGATAATTATTTATTTCAATGCCTCTTCGCATCAGTAAAAGATATTTATTTGAATGAGGGGTTTGATATCTTTTAACATCTTTGCCAGAAAGTAGGGGTTTAATTATCTCAGCATTTTTGGGATCTTCTGCTATTAGTTTTGCTCTTGTACCTTGATCAATTACAAAAGCCTCATTAAACCCGGTCTTTATGCCATAAAAAAATTTACCTTGTACCAATTTACCTAATTGAATCCCTTTTGATTGAATTTTTTTGAGTAATTCTTGAACATTACTGCCTGACAAGGACCATCCACTTTCTTCGAGAAGATTTTGATTTACGAAAAACTTTTTGTAATCGATGTACTTTTCGAGTCCATCCACAAAATCAAGTGTTTCGATTTTAGCACTTATAAAATTTGTGGTTTCTTGCGTTTGTTTGTTTATAGACCATAAACACGGGTAAGTTGTGGCTTCATCAAAAACAGGTAGATCACCAAAATCAATAATAAAGTTAATTTCAAACTGCTTTATCCAAGCTCTCAATTTATCCCCATAACCAGCACGCATCCATTTATTCGGCAAAATATAAATGAATGTTCCATTATTATTGAGAATAGATAACCCTCTTTCAACAAAATAAACATATAGATCAGCGGTTCCGTTGTAAGTTTGGAATTTAGATTCCAAGTAGAATTTGATATTGGAAAATGCTTCCTGCCTGATATACGGAGGGTTCCCAATAACCAAATCAAATCCCACAAAATCACCTTCATCATTCAGCACTTCAGGGAACTCAAACCTCCATTCAAATGCATCCTCATAGATCTTGTTGGTTTTTACTTCTTCGAGCTCAGCTTCAATCTTTTGTATTTTTTGTGTCAGCTCCTTTACTTTAAAATTCCAATCGGCCAGTTCTTTTTTAGATTTTTCAAATAGCAGGGTCTGGTTGGTCAGGTTAAACAGATCTCCATTAAGCTTTTTTAATTGTATCAACCGTTTGTCGTTAGCCGATACTTCAGTTTCGAAATCACTTTTAATCAAACCGATCAAACGTTCCATCTCCCTCTTCTGCTCTTTCCCTTTTGCATTGCGGTATAGCATGATTGCATCCCGGTAGGTGTCGATGCTCCATTTGCTTTTCTTCAATGCCTGGCTGATATCAGCATCCAGGGCATGGCGGGAGATCAATGAATTTCCGCATTTGATATTGATATCAATGTTTGGCAGAGTTTCAAGTTCTGCGAAATCGGGTTCTTTGTAGTAAGCATTCTTTAAGAGCTCAATCCACAAACGCAAGCGACATATCTTTACGGAATTGGGATTAATATCGACACCTAATAGACAGTTCTCGATAATGGTCTGCTTCTCCTGAAACAAGGCTTGCTGTATTCGTTGACTCTCTTTGTTGTAGGGATTATAATCAATCAGATCGCCATCTTCGTCAGTGGCAATAAGTTCATCATTAACCACTTCAACCCGGTATTCCTTTAAACGCCGGCCATCACGGTCCTGCAAAATGTTTAAGTCGCTTTTTATGGCGATGATCTCATTTAAGGCCGATACCAGGAAGTGCCCTGAACCAACAGCCGGATCGCAAATTTTAAGACTGTTTATAATCCGATTAGCTTCAGTACGATCTTCAATCTTATCATACAATTGATCAATATCCTTACAATCCCAGCCTTTAGCATCGTTAAACTTCTGAACAACAGCCCTGCGGATGGTTTCATGACACATATACATGGTGATGAAACCTGGAGTAAAGAAAGAGCCGTCCTTATATCCGTTAATCTTTTCGAAAATCAGACCGAGAACTGAAGCATTAATCAACGTTTTGTTCTCTTCCTGGATTTCTTCTGCCCCTTCACCGGCAAAATCATATGCATCGAGAAATTTAAAGATGTATTCCAGGGTATCAAGCTCGCCTTTGTATTTATTGCCGCCATTATCTTTCAATACAGTTGAAGTGATGATAGGTAATTTTCCGTCTTTCAACTGGCTGATGAATAAGCAGGAATGTTCTAAATCAGTAGGTTCAAATAGTGAAATGTTCAGGTAAGGTACGTTTGAAAAAATCTTTCTGACTCCTTCATTACGTTCGTCTGGTTTCCGGGCAAGCACACTAAAGAATAGACTGTTCAGATCGTCGAAATTCCGAACTTTTTCTGCATTTAGAAAGGCAAACGATGTATCCCCTTTGTGGTATTTGATAATTTGAGCTTCCAATAGCTTCAGGAAAAGGATACGATTTATCCAGGTAATAGATAACTCCAATGCAACATTAAATAACCTCTCCTGGGTTGTTTCTCCGAATTGAGAAGGTTTATCGAGTCTTGAAATTTTATCCAGACTGTCGAGCTGAATAATTGCATTTTCGATTAAAGAACCTGTATTGCGTTCGCCTTCCTTTTTACGTCCGATGAGTTTTTTGCCTCCATCTTTCGTTTCCGTCAAACCGATAATATGAAGCAATTCCCCATAGAAAGCTTTGTCTAAACTGTTACTGTCATTGATAAATGGAAGCTTAAGCAAATGTTCAGGGGATAGCAGCTTATAAAGTGCAATTAGTTTGGCATCATCTCTTTTATCCTCATTTCGAAGGGGTTTATCATAATCTCTAAAATCAAACATGGCAAAACAAAATTCAGAATTCAAGCCAGCCATGAAGGGTTCTGCAATTTCTTTGTAAAAGAAGTCATTGGTCTTTCCTGCAAGCCTGCCTTCCTCAAAATCGGTGAAATGTTTTACCAGCGTTTTATTCTGCGCGAATGTTTTCTCAAACAGGCTGGCATCAAAAACGTACCATTCATAGATATTCGTAGCCACGAGATGTTTGATTTCAAGATTGTGATTGGTAATACTCTCCCGGAGATAATACAGGATCAATTCATGAAACGCTTTTGCATTAATGTTATCCGGTCGAATCATCTCTGATTTATTCGAAGGCTTTTTGGCTTCGATCAACACACCTGCCAGGCTCTTTGATTCAGTACCTATATGAATTACAAGATCAGTTCGGTCTTTCGTGTTAATATAAAACCTTGGATGATAGAAAGTATTTTTTAGAAAATCACCAACGTCATTTTTGTTATGCTCTTCCGATTCCGACTCATTCAGGCCATCCAGAAGCCCGATGAGATTTCTCTTGAAGTGCTCAATTTCACTCCGCGTAGGCTTAACTTTTAGATAGGCTTTATTTAAGGCTTTACGTGGGGATAATCGGGTAAGTTGCATGGGCATAGATTAAAGTGTTTCGTGACACTTGTTGTAAGCTCTGGAAAAAGATTAAAAATACAAATAAACTTTAATGGGAAAACGATAGGAGGAGTTTTGTTCCAGGTTGCATTTTCCTCTCATACCTTTCCTTTCTCCGTCTTAACCACTCGATTTTTACACGAAGTTACCTGTATCGGTAATGTCTGCTGCTAAGGGCAGGAAGAATTTCATGTTCCGTCATTTTCTCCATCACGCCGAAATTATCTGACACTGTCAGGTCCGCCAGCCGGCGGACGCTGACAGGTCAGTTGCCACTCAAACCTGACAGCGTCCGCCGGCTGGCGGACCTGTCAGTGGTTGAACACCCTTGAACAAAATGACCGGAACCCTTGCATCAGAATTTCCGATCCGGTATTGGCTGCGCAAAAATTTCATTCTAACCCGGCGCGCCAGATGCCAAAATAATTCTGCAGGGCAGCAGCGAAACAAATGCTTCTTACTTCATCTTTATTTTCTATTTGCGAAATTTCTGTCACCTACTCAACCAAAGTCAAGGCCGCTAATCGCCCAAAGATCGCAGGCTCCCGCGATTGCTATGAGCTTGTTCTGCCACTTTGGGACGACCTGGAATACCGTGAATCCTTTTGCGTTCTCTTAATGAGTCGTGCGAACAGAGTTCTGGGGATTTCACAGGTTTCCATGGGCGGCGTTTCCGGAACTGTCGCTGATCCAAAAGTTATCTTCCAGTATGCCCTCAAAGCAAATGCATCCTCCTTAATACTATTGCATAACCATCCGAGTGGGAACACCAACCCTTCAGAAGCAGATATCCACCTGACCAAGAAGCTCGTTGAGGGCGGGAAATTACTGGATCTGGCTGTCCTGGATCACCTGATCGTCATCACCGATGGTTACTATTCCTTCGCTGATGAAGGGCTGATCTAAATAACTTTCGGCTTAAAATTCAGAGAGCACGGCTGTCGCCGGGCTCTCTTTTTTTGCTCGTTTATAACCTCACCCCCTTTATTTTGACCCCGATCTAAACTGATACCAGCAAACAGACTAAAATGATACCACTCTCACGGCGATACCGCCACTTCATGGTCTTACGATAGATCTTTGTGAATGATACCGGGGAGTTTATTGATGTTTCATTTTGACCTGTAAAGCGGATAAAGGAAGCCCAATAAG
>JAHYJP010000079.1 GCA_019429055.1 Bacteroidales bacterium | reverse complement strand
TTCCCATATTGCAGCGTAGGCAGTTCCTCCTTTGTCATGGGCTGCTCCAAAGGCAAATGCACCGCCTTTAGCGATGGTATACTCTCCGGTATTTTCGAAATACTGTGCTTTTGCTTTATCATTGTATGCATTGGTTCCGGTGGCATAACCCCCGTCGCCGGCAAGGTAAAGATAAAGGGGAGCTGATTTGAGTGCCCTGTTTAGTGTATCGCAAACCAGGTTGGTGAATTCGGGTGCTACCAGTGCATCTGAATTTTTAATGGATGCCCTGAAACCATTGAGTGTTGCATGCATCCGGTGCGATTGCCCCGCAGTGAAAAGGTTCATGCAGCGATCATCGGTATAATCCATGTAATTCATAAACATGTCTTCACTGTCGCATGAAATCTGTGGAAAACCCGGACAATGGTAATGAGCACTTTCCTGATTGGGAGTGTCGGCAACGTAATCGGTGGCATTGCAATTATCCTCATCGCCCCAGGTATGTACCAGGTTTAACCAGTGGCCAACCTCATGAGTAACCGTGCGTCCCAGGTTAAAAGGAAACTGCACTGTACCTGTTGTGCCAAAATTCCGGTAAGAAATTACAATCCCATCGGTAGCTGCATTTCCGCCGGGGTATTGTGCATAACCCAGGTAATTCTGCTCCATGTTGCAAACCCATATGTTCATATAGCGGTCGCGGTTCCATATGTTTTTGCCACCTGTATTGTCGTATTTTATATTGTCAGATTCAAAGGAAAACTCCTGAACATCGGTGGCAGTTCTTGTAATTCCGTTGGTGGGCAACCCATCGGGAGTTCGCCGGGCAAGCTGAAACTCAATGTAAGTATCGGCAGTCAGGTTGCGGAATAGTTCCGGTGTATTAATAGTATCGGAATTTATTCTCCTGAAATCAGCATTAAGGGCTTCAATCTGTGATAATATCTGTTCGTCGGAAATATTCTGTTCGGGTTGACTCCGGTTATAAACCACATGCACGACAACAGGAATGGTAATAACCTCATTGAGGATCTGCGACTTTTCAGTGTGCTGATCTAACCAGATCCGGGTTTGCTTTTCCAGTCTTTCGCGAATTTCTCTTATTTCCGGATTTCTGGACTCCTCCAGATTTCTGTAAAGGGTTGAACCACACCGTTGAAAATCGGGATTACCGGTATGAGTCTCCGTTGTGTCGCTGCAGCAGGATGAATCATGCTGATGTTGTTGCCCGTGTAAAGCAGGAATTGATAGTACTATCAGGCCGGCAATTAATATGTATGTTACGGATAATAATTTTGGAAATCGCATGAAATATCCGGATGACTTTATTTAATTATTCCCGGATTTAAATCAGGAATTTGTTGTTGAACAAAATTAAAGATTTTCAATGAGCCTGAGTCTTTAATTATCTTAATTATTCGACAGGTGTTTCCAGCCAGCTATTGAATTCGTTTTATTGCTAAGAAATCGATGAAAGTATCAATGTTTAATGTTCGTTGGCTTAATAATAGCAACATCAAAACCTTATGTCAAAATCATCCGGAACGGATCCTGATACTTCCTGAACATTCACGCTTGTAACACGGGCCAACATGGGGCCTTTCCTGCACCAGTCAACGAAAAGCTCAATATTTCTTTCTTCACCGCAGGCCTCGGCATAAACTGAGCCGTCGGGCATGTTCTTTACAAATCCTTTGATGCCAAACTTTCTTGCAGCATTTTGAGTCTGGTAACGAAAACCTACTCCCTGAACCCTTCCCCTGATAGAAATACCTACACACTTTTCAGGCATAATAATTTGATTTTGAATGATGTTAGTAATTGATTCTCTTTCCGGTTCTTTTATTTCTCAAAAAACCCGAAATGATTTGTCTGACATCTCTGTTGTCCTCTGCGGGTGTGAGATAATTCCTGAAATCATCGGCACTGGCAAGTGTTTCTGATCTTTCCACAAAGCCATATCCCAGGTAGGTTCCGTTTTCTATCATAATAAAGGCCGATTCTGATGGAGAACGTCCGCTATCCAGCACAATAAGGTTTTCTTTTATGAAACCCGCATAATCAATGGCCTCTTTTGCCCTTATATTATAGTCTTCCGGAGATTCTTTCCCTACACATGCGCCACGGCATTGTTTAACAGCATAATGAAAGCATGCACCATTGGTGCTGAACAGGCCGGTCATATTCTGACAAAGGTTGAATTTATCAGTGATATTGTAAAGAAAGTCTTTTCCCTTATCCAGGCTGACAAAACTGGTATGCGGTACACTGCCATTGGATGTTTTGTCAAGTTTGAGACACAGATAGCCGTTCTCATCTTTATAACTGTATAAACCATAATTATACAGGCACCTTCTTTGCTGGCGATTGAAAAGTGGTTTATGAGCTTTTATTTCTTCGGATTCCCTTAGTAATGCCAGTAATTCGCTGCCTGTTGTTTCATGATGAATGCGGGTGATCATGCCCACCATTTCAAGTGCTCTTTTGCTGGTTACCCTGCTCAGATGCGACATTACACGCTGGCGGATGTTTTTGCTTTTACCGATATAAATGATGTTGTCCTTCTCATCCAGAAAATAATAAATACCGGTTTTTGCCGGAAGTTCTTCAATGATCTGACGGGTAATGGCAGGGTTAACAGGAGTGTTGTTAAAGCCTGTTCCAAGGGTTTCAAGGAAAAGTCCGTTGGTTTTTTGTTTCAGCAGGAGTTCAAAAAGTTTTACCGTTGCCCTGGCATCTCCGGCTGCACGATGGCGGTCTTCAATCTGAATATCCAGTTCTCGGCAAAGCCGGCCCAGGCTGTAAGATCTTTTTCCGGGAATGAGTTTACGGCTGAGCTTTACAGTGCAAAGGCATTCACGCTGATAATAATACCCCAGATTTTTGAATTCTGATTTTACAAAATTGTAATCAAAACTGGCATTATGGGCAACGAAAACTGTTCCCTCCGTTATTTCAACAATATCCCTTGCCACCTCATAGAATTTGGGTGCCCTGGCAACCATTTCATCTGAAATACCTGTCATGCGGGTAATAAACGGAGGTATGCGCCGCTCAGGATTGATGAGTGTCCTGTATTCCTTTACCACCCTCTCACCATCATGCACAAAAATGGCAATCTCCGTGATTTTATCGCGGTAAGGATTACCTCCGGTGGTTTCTATGTCAATAATGGAATACATTTTTTTCAGGAAACAGATGATAGCCACAAAAGTAACCCTAATCTCATTAATCCTTTTGAAAATCTCAGATAATGTTTATTGTTTTTTCATCAGGCAGGCTGCATATCAGATCATTTTCCTGAAGAAAAATATTAACCGTTATCCGTGCTTCATCAAAGGTATTTACTTCCATCATCCGGGCTCTTAATTCTGCTGCACCCCTGAACCCTGAAATATAGATTTTGAAAAACCTCCTCAGGATTGCAAAGTGCTTTGTGTTTCCCCAGTTTTTATCAAAAAGGTCAAGATGAAGCAGAAGAGTGTTAAGCCTTTCATCAACTGATATAGCAGGTCGACCGGGATTGAAAAGCCATGGATCTGAAAAAATTCCCCGGCCGATCATAGCCCCGTCCGTCTGGTGTTCGTCACATAATGCCAGCGCGTGCACGTAAGATGTTACATCCCCGTTTCCAATGATCTTAATATGTGGGGCCAGTTCATTTCTGAGACTTACAGCCCTGGCAATCTCCTGCCAGTTGGCTTCTCCCTCCGACATTTGTTTTTGTGTGCGTCCGTGAAGGATGATGGCATCCAGTGGTTGATTGAGAAGAAATTGCATCCAGCGTTCGGTTTCAATTTTTTTTACTCCCAGCCGTGTTTTTACGCTCAATGGCAGGTGTGTTGCTTCGTGGGTGGCTGCAATAATTTCTTGGGCAAGGGGTTCATTGTCGATCAATGCCGAGCAACTGCCCTGGGCAACCACATTGCGAACAGGACAACCCATATTGATATCAATTCCGTCAAAATGATATTCTTCAGTAATATATTTTACTGCTTCATGGTATTTTTCGGGATTGTTTCCCCAAATCTGGGCTACAATTTTTATATCAAGTGATTTAAGCAAGTCACGTTCGCTTTCGGATACTTTCAACCTTTGCTCTACCCTGGGCCGACCCACAGGATGACACAATCCATCTGTTGAAGTAAATTCGGTAAATACCACCCGGAGCTTGCCGGGCTGTGAAATGCGCATTACCAGTTCGCGGAAAGCGGTATCAGTAACATCTTCCATGGGAGCCAGTATCATCAGGGGTTCGGTGGCTTCTCTCCAGAAATTACCGGATAAATTATTCTGCATTTTCAAAAATTTCCTGTTTTTTTCCTTTGGGATTGTGGTTGAGGTAACATCGAAAACATTTTCATCAAGCCCGTCGGCAACAATCTTTTGCCGGACTTTTATTTTCAGCTTTGCCAGCAATTGCTCTTTTCCAAGCCGGTTATATAGAAACATAGTTGTGTTTATGAGATGTTATATGTTTAAAACTATAATAGTTTCTGGTAAATGTTGCTCACACGGAGTTTATATGTTTCGCTGCGCTGCAGCTTGTGACTTAATATTGCCAATTAACTGGTTACAAAGGTTATCGCTGCTTTGCAGCTTTTATTGGAGCTGCAGAGCAGCGTCAACATTTGCAGATAATTATATACCATTAGTAAGTAAGCCCCAGCGGGGCGAAACATAAAATAATAGTGATTCACATTTGTTAAAACGATTTTTTAATGTATTAACCGGACACCAAACATAAAGTTACAAAAAATCAAGGTTACATTCGTTATTGATAAATTAGTGCTAATTTTAAAATACATTTATTAACCATTTTTGAGATTAAAAGTTTTGAAAACCACCAAGTATCTCATTATCGGGCAGGGGCTGGCAGGTGCCCTGCTGGGAGCAAAGCTTTTGGAAAGGGAAGCCGAATTCCTGATTATGGATGCATTTTCACCTCATGCTGCATCGCAGGTGGCGGGGGGTGCATTTATCCCAATAGTATTCAGAACACTGAAAAAAGCTGAAATGATTGATGAATATCTGCCGGCATTGTTTAATACCTATGATTCACTCGAAAAACTGACCGGAAAAAAATTTCTGCACATGATCCCCTCACTGAAACTTTTCAATCGGGATGATATACATAAATGGCAGGCGGCAAAGAAATCAACCGCAGGAGAATTCATTAAAGATCTTCACAGCCAGGTTGATATCTCAGGAGTAAAACCGGGGTTTTGTGGTGCTGTCATTGAACCTTCGGGGTGGGTTGACACAAAATTGCTCACTGCAGGAATGGGGGAGTGGTTTCTGAAAAATAATCTTCTCATTCAGGAAAAACTTGATTACAACAGGATTGAATTTAAAAAGGATGGAATGATTGTAAATGGCAGGATCAAGGCCGAAAAGATTATTTTCTGCGAGGGTGCCGGAGCTTTTCATAATCCCTGGTTCGGCAATGCAGGGTTTTCTCTTAATAAAGGAGAAATACTGGAAATTGAAGTACCCGGTTTGAACGATGATTACATTATAAGGGGCGATGTTTTTGTTATGCCGCTGGGCAACAACAGATTCAGAGTGGGTGCTACCTACGATCAGAATAATATAGACCATTACCCCACGGAAGCCGGCAAACAGCAGTTGTTGCAAAAGCTTGATGC
This sequence comes from Bacteroidales bacterium, assembly GCA_019429055.1. Lineage (GTDB taxonomy): Bacteria > Bacteroidota > Bacteroidia > Bacteroidales > UBA7960 > SKVR01. The sequence continues at coordinate 11,308 of JAHYJP010000079.1, read as the reverse complement.
CATTCTCAGTTTACCTTTTAAAGTAGTTTCCCACCATGCAGGTATACGTCCTTCAATAAAAGACCGCAAGCCGGTTATGGGTGCTCACCCTCATTTCCCGCAATTGTTTATCTTCAATGGTCTGGGGTCAAAGGGTGTTCTTTACGGGCCATACCGGGCCATAGAAATGGCAGATTTCCTGTTGCACGGCAAAGCCCTTCCGGCAATGGTAGATGTAAACAGGTATTTTTAAAATACTGACTTTCCTGTTAATCGATCTGATTGTATAAAAACCGTTTGATGCTCTTCTTGGGTGTTTTTTCGAACTCCTCGGCAAAAATACGCGTGGATGCCACACTCATATAAGAAGGGAGAATTTCATTGAGATTTTTCCGGTGTTTTTCAAAAATTTCATTCAGATCTTTTTCCAAAAGGCCTTTTTTATCAGCCATCTCATAATCGGGGTAGATGAGAGCAATAAGCCGTTCATCTTTTTCCACTATCAATGATTCCTGCACAAAAGGCAGGTTGTTGAAACGGGCTTCAATTTCTTCAGGATAGATGTTTTGTCCCGAAGGACCCAGGATCATACTTTTATTCCGCCCTTTGATAAAAACAAAACCATCCTTATCGATCAGACCCAGGTCGCCGGTATGCATCCAGCCATCAGGTTCAATGGTAGCCTTGGTGGCTTCCGGGTTCTTATAGTAGCCTTTCATCACGTTTTCGCCCCTGACCATGATCTCTCCTGCAATTCTTTCAGGATCTTCCGAGTCAATTTTAATTTCCATATTGTCTACTACCTTACCTGCTGAGCCCACCCTGGTTTTGTCCCAGTTGGAATAACTGATCAGGGGAGCGCATTCCGTCATTCCATAGCCAATAGAATAAGGAAATTTGATTTTGTTCAGAAACACCTCAACCTCTTCACTCAGCGGTGCTCCGCCAATTACAACTTCATGGAAATTTCCTCCAAATGCATCCATAAGTTTTTGTTTTACTTTGGATTCAATTATCTTATCAAGTACCGGCAATTTGAGTAACACCTTAATGCTTGATTTATTGATAACGGGAAGTATTTGTTTTTTGTAAATTTTTTCCAGTATGAGCGGAACTGCCAGAACCAGCCTGGGTTTGATCTCGGCAAAGGCCTTGAGAATGATTTGGGGTGAAGGGGTTTTGGTCAGAAATGTTACATGGCAACCCAGGTTAAAGGGCCAGAGAAATTCAAAGGCACATCCATAGGCATGTGCAAGAGGAAGAAACGATACGATTTTATCACCGGGGTCCAGGGGCATGTTTTTGTTGGCATAAATTACGTTGGCCACAAGGTTGTTGTGGGTAAGCATAACACCTTTGGTGAAACCTGTTGTACCTGAGGTGTAGCTCAAAACGGCAAGGTTTTCATTTTCCACATCCGGCAATTGGAGACTCATGGCAGTAATCCCGTCAGGGTATTTTCTTTTTAATGATTCGTCAAGGCTTTCCAGATTTTTTTTGGTTTTATTGGATTTGCATTCGCAAAGAACTGAAAAATCAGAAAGTGAGAAAATGCTATCCACTTCTTTCATCTGATCCCTGGCCAGGTTCTCATAAATGTTATCTGCAATAAACAATAACCTGGCATCGGAATGATTGACTATATGATGAATATCGTTGGGTTTAAAATCGGGCAAAACCGGAACTACAACTGCACCATAGGTTACAACCGACAGGTAAGTAATTCCCCAGTTTACGGAGTTTTTCCCCACCAGTGCAATTTTTTCACCCTTTTTTATCTGGCATGCATCAAAAATCAAATGCAGCCGTGTAATTCTTTTGGCTGCTTCTCCGTAGGTGATACTCTCACCGTTATAGTTAGTCATTGCGGGCATACCCCAGTTCTTACGAATACTGTTGCCCAGCTGATCTACAAGTTTTTCCTGCATCATAGCTGATAGTTTTTAGTTAGGAAATCAGACTTTTTAGCTCTTTTTAAATTATCAAACCGGCCACCAAGTTAGCAAAAAAGTTGGAAATTTATTAAATTATAAAAAATATATTGATTGAACGGATGTATAAATCAGATGTTTGTTTTTCAGGCATATAGCGACCAGAGAAACCTGTTTTTCTGCGCAAATCGAAGTATCGTGAGTTTTTTTGCTTTCACTAATGAAAAAATTTATAGGGTACGATATACCCAAGGGGGTCTAAGGTGTAAAAGAAATAAATCCTATTAGCAAACATCTAAAATAAATTACCATGAAATCGATCCAATTCTCCCGGTTTTTGTTTGTGGCAATACTGTTTTTTGCCCTTTCATTTGAAGGCATATCACAAGCCGAGTCTGCATCTTACTATACCATTAGCGGTACAGTTAAGGATGAAGGTAGCAAAAGGCCTGTTGCTTTTGCCAGTGTATTTCTTCCAGGCACTCATATCGGTACAGTAGCCAATCTCAATGGTTATTTTACTCTTAAAGTGCAAAAAAATCTTGACGTTACTAATTTTGCCATATCTCACCTGGGTTACCGCATTTCAAGTTTTTCCATAGAAGATTTCGAAGGCAAAACAAGCGAGTTTTTAATTCAACCTCATTCCATCATGCTTCAGGAGGTGCTTGTACGTCCGCTTGATCCCCGTGAACTGGTTGCCGGAGCCCTGAATCGAATTGGTGAAAATTATCCCACAGAACCCTATCGCCTTACCGGATTTTACCGTGAAGCCATAAGGCAGCGACGCGATTATATTTCTATTTCTGAGGCTATTGTAGATGTATATCACAGCTCCTACACAACACGTGCTTCCAACGATCGTGTAAGAATTGTAAGAGGCAGGAAAAGTGGCGATGTGAAGGATGTGGATACCCTTGTACTTAAGTTGCAGGGCGGACCCAGTGTTGCCATGATGCTTGATGTTATGAAAAACCCCGGCATACTGATTTCCCATGAAATGATCGATTTTTACAATTTTGAATTTATTGATATGGTAAAGATTGATGAGAAAACCCATTATGTTGTGGGTTTTGAACCTGCAGTAGTGTTGCCTTTCCCTTTGTTTATCGGCAGGTTCTATATCTCTGCTGATGATCTTGCCATAGCTGTGGTGGAGTTTAGTATGGATCTCTCCGACAGGGAAAAGGCAACCCGCAATTTTATTCAGAAGAAACCTGCTAATTTGCGTTTCTCCACCAACAGTACCAGCTATATGGTTTCCTACCAGAAAATAGACGGCAAATACCATCTCAATTACCTGAGAGGAGAACTGGAATTCTTTGCCGACTGGAGAAGAAAAATTTTCAGAACACGGTACAATGTAATGTTTGAGATGGCTATTACCGAAAGATCAACGGAAAATGTAGAACGTTTCTCACTCCGGGAATCATTCAGCCGCCGCAATATTCTCTCCGACATGGTGCCCGTGTATTTTGAAGATGATTTCTGGGGCGAATACAATTACATTGAGCCTGAAGAAGCCATTGACTCAGCCATTGAGAAACTGAACCGTCAGATCCAGAGTTCAAAATAATTGATGGTTTTGATCCCGGGTTTGAATATATTGAGTAAATTGCCCTGAAAATTACTTGATTGAAACAAACCTGTTGCCCGGGCGCTTTAAGCCGCCCGGGTTTACCTGTAAAAGATTGAAAGTATAATGATAACCGGTGGATTACAGATAAAAATCAAAAGCAACGATGCTGAAGCCTTTGAGAAAATTTTCAGGGAATACTATTCTCCGCTGGTTTTATTTGCCTTAAAGATTGTGAATGATCAGGATGTTGCAGAAGAAATCGTGCAGGAGTTTTTTTACCAGTACTGGAAAAACCGCGATCAGATGAGTATAAAATTTTCATTGAAAAGCTATTTCTACCAGTCGGTACGCAATAATGCACTCAAGTATCTGAGGCATGAGTCGGTAAAACAACGATATGCCAGCGGAGTTGCCAACAGCGGTGTTTCTCATAGTTTTTCACCCGATTACGGAGAAAAGGAACTGCAATACATCATTGAAAATGTTCTGGAAAATCTGCCGCAGCGGTGCAGCCGGATTTTCAGAATGAACCGGTTTGAAGGATTGACCTATAAAGAAATAGCTGCAAAACTATCCATATCGGTTAAAACCGTGGAAGCTGATATGGGGAAGGCTTTGAAGGCATTCAGAAATAAACTTGCAAAATACCAGGGATACCCGGTGTAATCCCTGGAAAACGAAAAAATGACCAGTTAATCAGAAAAAAAATGAAGCCCCTTGATATGCATAATATAGATTTTGAGAAAATTGCCCGTTACCTGTCGGATGAGATGGAGCGGGATGAACTAAAGGGTTTCCGGCAGGAACTTTCTCAAAATTCAGCGCTGAAAACAGAGCTGGAGTTAACAGAAAAAATATGGGTAGATATGAAGCCCATACCATCAGACTCCATGCAAACGGAAATAGATACCCACAATGCCTGGGAGAATCTCAGTGGTCGTCTTGAAAAAGATGGACTTTTGCCATCGCAGAACAGAATTGCAGCAGCATTGCCCGGCTGGTTGAAGATTGCTGCAACCGTACTTCTTTTTGTTTCACTGGGTTTCGCAACCTGGTTTATCGCTGGCATTCGTTCTGATGATCAGCTTCTCACACTCACTACCGATGATACTGATGTAACACTCGTTCAGAAACTCATCGATGGCTCGGTGGTTTATATGGCAAGCAATTCACTCATTAGCTTTTCAAAAGAATTTGAGAAAAAACAACGGAAAATCAACATGAGTGGCGAAGCATTTTTCGATGTGAGCCACAATCCCGATCAGCCTTTTTACGTTGAAACTGCGCTGGCCGGTATTGAAGTGCTGGGTACTTCCTTTAACGTGAAGGAGCTGGATACAAAATCTATGGAAATTTTTGTGGAAACCGGTAAAGTAAGGGTGAACCTGAGAGGAAGTGACGGAAATTTTTTCATTCTTGAACAGGGCGAATTGCTGGAAATTAGCAACGGCCTAGCAGGTAAAACCTATGCCGCCGATACTTACAATACCGCCTGGAGAAAAAATCATATGCAGTTTAAGGATGAAACGCTCGAAAATATACTTTCGGTGCTCAATCAGAATTTTCCTGTAAAAATGATGGTAGAACACCCTGAACTGAATCAACGAAAACTTACAGTTACATTCTACAATACTTCACCCGAAATTATCGGCGATCTCATAGCCATTTCGCTGGATATTGACCATGTAACTTCAGATGATAATGTAATTACATTCAGAAATAAATATTGAAAAACTTCCTGAAATACAGATTTTTTAAGGGTATTTCATCCGGCAGTCTTGTGTTTTGTGTTTTGGGATTCCTTTTTTGGGGCAATCCATTACAGGCGCAGGATGAAACTGTATTTCAGAAAGAGTTTTTTCTTCCCGGCCAAAATAATTCCATCTACCAGATACTTAACCAGGTAACCCGCCAGACGGGCTATTTCTTCATTTACGACAGCCAGATCATTAACAGTGATCAGAGCGTAAGGGTTCGCAGAGGCAATTATCGTATGGATGAGATTCTGAAATCGATACTTGACGATGAATCACTCAGCTTTCGTGTGCTTGAAAAGTATATCATAATATACAGATCCGGCGTAAGCGAAAAAGACCCGGCACCTGCAACTGATGATAAAATAACAGAACCCGAAACAAAATTGCTTATCAGGGGAAAAACCCTGGATGCATCCAGCGGAAAAGCTCTTCCCTATGCCACAATCACAGTATTGGGCAGGGCGCTGGGTGTTATAACCAACCAGGATGGATTATTCAACATCAGAATCCCGGCAGAGCTCATGGGCGACACATTACGCATTTCCTATGTGGGCTATAAATCCAGAATCATACCGGTTCAATTGCTTCTGGATGGAGAGTATGAGATTTACATGGAAATGGATATGATTTCTCTCCAGGAGGTTATTATAACCTATTACAATCCTTATGAAATATTGCGAAAGGCAATGGAAGCAAAATCCGGCCTGTATCCCCGTCAATCATCACATCATACAAGTTTTTACAGGGAGGGTGCTTTCAAAGGCGATATGATCTTAAATTATTCGGAAGCCATTTTCAGGATCAACAAAACAGCCTATCACAGCCAGGCTGATGACCAGGTTATGCTGCTGAAGTCGCGCAATATTACCAATCTGGATCTTGAGGATACCCTGATGCTAAAATTAAAAGCAGGTATAAAAAGCGCTCTGGATCTGGATGTGATGAAAACTTTGCCTGAATTTCTCATGCCGGAGTATCTGAATGACTATAAGTTAACGGGTGCAGATATGGTGGCTTTTGAATCCGGCGTGGCATATGCAATTGAATTCGAGGAGGCTGATCATGTAAGAGAACCCATGTACCGGGGTGTTATTTATATTGACAGAGAGACCCTGGCCGTTTTGAAGGTCGATTTTGAAGTGCACCCTTCCTACCTGAGGAGACATGAGAGAAGGTTTATTCCCCGGAGAAGTCCTGATCATATTACCCGCATACAGTCCATGCGTTATTCCGTTCAATACAGGTGCTGGGAAGGTACTTACCATCTTAACCATGTAAGAGGTGATGTGGACATTCGCATCCGCCGTAAAAATCGTTTTTTCGGAAACAACTACAATGTGTTTTTTGAGATGGCAGTGGTGAATATTGATACTCTCAGAACCGACCGTTTCAGAAGAAGGGAATCATTGGATACCCGCATTGTATTTACCGACCAGAATTTTGTTTATGATCATGACTTCTGGAAGGATTACAATATCATCCTGCCTGAAAAGAGAATCAGCGAAGCACTGAAAGAAATGAATCTGGAGCTGGAAAACCTGATGGAAGAGTAGTTACTTTCTTACCAGCCTGTCGATGGAATATTTTCCACTTCCGGTAATCAGCAGAACAATATATACAAGCATATATATCAGCCCCAATTCCTTACGGGCAAAAGGATCGTTGGCATGCACCATGAATACAGCCACAGCCATGGTAAATATGAGTGCTGCAGATACCATTCTCGTAGCTATGCCCAGCATAATGAAAATGGAACCCACAAATTCTGCCAGTGTGGTAAAGATCAGTGAAGTAACCACACCGATGCCAAGGGGATCACGAAAAACAATTTCACCGCCTTCAATCAATCGCATGAGTTTAGGCCAGCCATGGGTAAGCATCAGAGCACCAATACCAAGACGCATAATAAGCAATGCAATACCTGTCTGTACCGGTCCGAGGGAAGTGGAAAAGAATTTTTTCATAATATGATGTTTTGATGGGTAACGGATTATGCTTCAAAGCATATGAACGGGTTTTTCGGGGATTTGTTTAGAGGGGGAGGGTTTTTATCATTCCCTGCTTTCTTGTTAGTATTATTTCAGGAATTATGATTTTTTGATTATTATTATGACCCACCCCGCCCTTCGGGCACCTTTCCCTGCGAGCAGGGAGGGGAAGGAAAGCCCCGACTTCAGCGCTGATACTTTTAGTTTTGCAAAAAAATGGTACTTTTTAATTTGCTATTTACAGGGTGACAGGTGACTTTCCCGTCTCTCAAAACCTGAGTATTAATACCGGGGGTATCCTTGTATACAACCAGTTTAGTTTTGATGATAACTCCATGTTTGGTGTTGCCATGGAAGCTTTACCCAATTATTACGGCTCTGAAGATCTTACGGCAATTGATGAAAGCGGATTTGTGGATTATGAATTTATGGCTGTGGATTTTCCTTTGAATATGAGAATGCAGCTATTGAATGATAGCAGAAAACAGTTTTTTGTTTCAGCCGGTGTTTCATCCTTTCTATACCTTCAGCAATCTTTCAGCAGAAATGCTGAGATTATGCGTGGGATTAACAATCTTATTCCCACTTTAAGAAGCGGGTTTGTCATCTGTAAGTGTAAAAACAATCCATCCTTTTACCGGAATCAGACCCAGTCTTTCGGGTCTTTGCTGTCTTGATGCAGGTTGTTGCCGCGGTCTGCCATACATATCGGTGGGTCCGCCCATCTGGCTTTGGCCGGTGTTTGGCATTTGCGCCTGGTGTCTTTCCGAAACTACACCCACGCTGAATTTGTCAACTTTATCCTTATCGGTTTCTGCTTGTGAAAAACCAAAACGAATGTTGTATACCAGCCCTACCTGGTTGGTATATGAAATGCTTACTTGTCCGGACTCGTCAAACCGGGTTCCCCGGTTGTCGGTAATAACGGCTCTGTTTTCACTTACCGTTTGGGTCCAGGATGCATAATCAAATCTAAAGTGACGCAGGGTGTCTCCCTCATCACGCATGATCTGTAAAGCTTCCTCCTGCCGGCGCATCATCTCGGCCCGGGCCGCCGGAACATTTATTCCATATTTCTCGTTTTGTTTTGCCTGGGGATCAATCCAAACCGACAGGCCATTGGTAAGTATGCTGCGCATAGTCAGGCTGTCGCGGGTTCTTATCTCTATAAAAATACTGTCCTCATCATGCATGGTCCTGACAAGAACCCTGCTGTTGGGCACAAATACATAGCCCTTCAGGGTGTCCTCCTGCCAGGATGGGTCATCCACATGATAACTTTTTTTGGTTAACATAGATAAACCCGTTGAACTGCAGGAAGAAATAACCAGTAACAAACCCATTGCCCAGAAAGATATGCTTCGGAAACTAATAACGGGATTTAAAATGCTTTTTTTGAGAAATCTCATGGTTGTATTTTCTGTATTAATTTGTAATTGATGCGAATGATCATTGGTTATCAGGGTAACAAATTACCGGCAGCGTTTGATCATCCCTTATGCATCAAATATTATTCCTTAACTGCTAATTCTGCAAGAAATTCTACCCAGTTGTCATTATCATTCAAAGAAGTTACCCAATCAAACTTTTCCCCGCCATTTTCCAGGAACAGATCCTTATACTCATGCCCGATCTCCACAATGGTTTCAAGGCAATCGGTAACAAATGACGGACTCACCACCAGCATTTTTTTTACACCTTGCTTCGCTTTCTCTTTTATTACCTGATCGGCAAAAGGCGATAACCAGCTTTGGGAAAACCGGGACTGGAAACAAACGGTATAACTATCTGTGCTTAAGTTCAGCTTTTCGGCCAGCAAACGCGTGGTGGCATAGCAGGCAGCCCGGTAGCAGAATGCATTATGCTCATTCACTTCTGTGGTGCAGTTAAAATGGCTGCAGTTTTTCCCCTGGTGGGTGGCGTTTACATGACGTAACGGCAGGCCATGGTAGCTGAAGATGATGTGATCGTATTCCTGTGGATTTTTTTTCCCAATGTTTGTGGCAAAACATGCAATAAAACCCGCTTCGTGGTAAAACTGCCCTATGGTTTTAACGGCAGGTATGTTGTTCCAGCCTGAAAGTTCCCGGTGTGCCAGTTCCTTAATGGTACCCGTAGTGGATGACGCATACTGCGGAAACATGGGCAAAAGAACCACTTTTTCAAATTGCTTTTCACGAATCTTTTCCAGCGCACTTTTCAATGACGGATTTCCGTAGCGCATACCCACCATAACTTCATATTCATCACCCAGCTTTGCCTGCAGTTTGTTTTGTAACTTTTCAGCATGTACCAGCAGGGGAGAACCCAGGGCCGTCCAGACTTTTTCGTAAAGCTTCGCCGATTTCGGAGCCCTGAAGGGGACAATGATGCCGTTAACCAACATTTTCCGCAGAAGGGTGGGCATGGTTATGACACGGCCGTCGCCCAGAAACTCCTTCAGGTATCTTCTTACGCCCGGTACCGATGGTTGATCCGGTGTGCCGGTATTGGAGAGTATGACAGCAGTTTTCTTCATAGCCCGGGGTTTTTAACCTGCTCAGCCAGCATTTTTCCCTGTTTGGCCCTGTCGGCCATGCCAATGCCATCGCGCATGTTGCCACCCAGGATCAGTCCGGGATATTCTTTTTCAAGTTCTGCAATGGTTTCAAAACGTTCGCCACTGTTTACTTCATACTGCGGAATGGCATAGTCGTAGCGGGTGATTTTGAAAAGGTCGGGTTGAAATTCCGGTAGTTGCATCAGATCGGTGATCTCTCTTTCTACCACTTCTTTTATTTTATCATCCGGTTGGTTGGCCAGGTTTTCATTTCGTATCCCACCCATAAAAATTGTTAGCAGGGCTCCGCCTTTGGGTGCCCGGTTTTCAAAGAGGGTCGACATGTAAAGCACACCCAGGATATCACGTTTTTCTCTGGATGGGATCAATCCGCCAAAGCCATTCAGTTCAATCCCTTTCCAGGCTTTGAAACCCAGCGTTACTTCCACAATTTTGGCATACCGGAGCCGGGTGATCTTTTCCAGTTTTTCCCTTTCAATGAAAGGAAACACATCAGGCAGCGCAAAGGAACCTCCTGTAAAAACTACCTTTCGGGCATTGATCTCCCGTTTCTCACCATGGGTTTGCCAGCTGACTTTATATCCTCCTTCTTCCGGTACAACCTGCAAATTAACTGCCCTGAAACTAAAGTTTTCCTTTCCGGCATTTTCATACAGGGCATTTACCAGGTTGGAAAGTCCGCCCCTGGCAGAAAACACCTTACGGGTAATTTTCTTTTCTGCTTCGGTTTTTTTCTCAAACTGCTTTTTTACTGCGCCGCCGATAAAACTTCCGTAGTTCTGCTCCAGGTTATACAATTTGGGAAGCGCATATTTGGGAACCAGGATTTCAGGATCGCCGGCATATACACCAATGATAAAGGGATCTATGGCATAATCCAGGAAGCTTTGTCCCATGCGCCGTTTTACCAGTGCCGACAGGGTTTCGTGCGGATCCTTCCCTTTGCTGCGGAAGGGTTCGCCCAGCAGCCTGAATTTATCCTTCCAGGTAAACAACGGGGTTTTAATGCCGGCCATGACTCCGGATGGCAATTGTTCCCACTTTCCGTTTTTCAGGATATACCGTTTCTGTGCATTTTCATTGGCGGTTTCCAGCTCGCAAAGTCCTTGTAAATCTTCAAAAAGTTCTACAATTTCACTGCTGCCTATTACGCCGGTATTGGGTCCCAGTTCATAGGTAAAACCATTCTCCGTAACCGTTTGAATTACTCCGCCCGGCCTGCTTTCCTTTTCAACCACATGAAACGGAATACCCGCTTTTTTCAGATAGTGCGCAGTGCTGAGACCGGTGAGGCCGGAGCCGATGATGAGGGTGTGTATGGTAGATTGCATATGGATTAAAAACCTGGTTATACTGCGTGTTGAATTGCGTTCTTTTTAATTCTGATTAATATTTCCTTTTTACTTTCCCGCTCTTCCTCAATATCATAATCATCCTGCAAGCCAAGCCAGAATTTTGCAGTTGTACCCAAATAGGATGCCAGCCGGAGCGCGGTATCAGCAGTAATTCTTCTT
>JAHYJP010000078.1 GCA_019429055.1 Bacteroidales bacterium | reverse complement strand
AGTGGGTGCATACACCTCTTGCAGCCTGCTTTTCAGAAATTTGCATTAAAGCGCTGCTGGCACCCCTGAATTTAAAAGCTCCGGCTTTCTGAAAATTTTCGCATTTAAAGAAAAGCTTCGAACCCGTGATGTGGTTCAGGGTTTCTGAAGTAAGCACCGGGGTTTGTTTTACGATACCGGACAGTTTTTGCCAGGTTGTCCTGATGCTTTCTGAATCGGGCAGGCAGGAGTTTGAAGGTGCATTCATCGGAGCATAATTTTATTTATCACCGTTGGCAATTTCCTTTGCTATTACTTCACAGGCGTCGTCGAGCATTTTGTAAACCTTGTCAAAACCATCATTTCCACCATAATAAGGATCGGGAACATCCCTGTTTTCTCCGGGATGGGTTTTATTAAGGATCATTTCCAGTTTGCCGGAATCGACACCATTACGGGCTTTTGCGGCAAGATCGGAGAAATTGTAACGATCCATGGCAAATATTTTATCGAAACGATCAAAATCGCTTGTCTGAAATTTTCTGGCCCGCTGGTCTGATAAATCTATTCCATTTCTAAAGGCCACTTCCATTGACCGCGAATCGGGCATTTCGTCAACATGATAAGCTGCTGTTCCTGCAGAATCTACTTCCAGATCAAGCTGGTATTTCTTTGCTTTGGCTTTCATGATACCTTCTGCCAAAGGTGATCTGCAAATATTACCCAAACAAACCATCAATATTTTCATTGTAAAAAACTTTTAAACTTAATAGGATCCGGTTTTTGTTAATAATAAGAAAACCCGGAAACATGGAATATGTTGATCCGGGATTTCATAATGGATTGACAATTTTTCTACATTTTTATTTTGATCATATTGTCAAGTTCATCAAAATGCTTTTTAAAGGAACGATCGGTATCATAAAGGTTTCTAACGGTTTTACAGGCATGAAGAACAGTAGCATGATCTTTTTTACCCAGTTTGCTTCCTATGGCAGCAAGTGAATTTTTAGTATAGGATTTAGAAAAAAACATAGCCAGTTGACGTGCCTGAACAATTTCTCTCTTGCGTGTATTTGAATTGATTTTTTCAATGGGAATATCAAAGTACTCTCCAACAATTTTCTGAATATACTCAATAGTAATTTCCCTGGGTGTGCTTTTAACAAATTTCTGAATGATGCTGTTGGCAAGCTCCAGGGTAATTTCTTTTTTATTCATTGACGATTGCGCCAGTATCGAAATAAGTGCACCTTCCATTTCCCTGATATTGGTGGAAATGCTGTTGGCAATAAGTTCTATAACATTCTGGGGCATTTCTACACCGTCGTTGTAAAGTTTTTTCTTAAGAATGGCAATGCGTGTTTCCAGATCGGGAACCTGCAGATCGGCTGATAAGCCCCACTTGAATCGTGATAGCAGGCGTGGCTCAATTCCTTTCATCTCCACGGGTGGCTGATCGGATGTAATGATTATTTGTTTTCCGTTTTGATGCAATTGATTGAAGATGTGAAAAAACACATCCTGGGTTTTGGGTTTTCCTGCAAGGGAGTGAATGTCATCAACAATCAGAACATCTATCATCTGGTAAAAATGAATAAAATCATTCTGGTTGGAATTTTTTACCGCATCAATAAACTGATTGGTAAATTGTTCGCATGACACATATAATACGGTCTTGTCGGAAAAGTTGTTTTTCACTTCAATACCTATGGCATGTGCAAGGTGGGTTTTACCCAAGCCATTGGCACTGTATAGTAATAAAGGGTTAAAGGCTGTTTTTCCCGGATTCTTTCCAACGGCAAGACCTGCACTCCTTGCCAGGCGGTTACAATCTCCCTGAATGAAATTATCGAAATTATAACTTTCGATGAGTTGCGGGTGAATATTGAGTTTTTTAAGCCCGGGAATAATAAAGGGATTAGGAACGGCCTTACCACTGTCTTTGTTTATATCTAATGGCATAGTTACCGGTGGGTTTTTCAGAGCTTTTTTATTCAGAGTGGGAGCATTTACAGTATAGGGCTTCGAGTGATTATTATGGTTGCTGTCCATTACAATACTGTACTCAAGACGGCCGTCGCTACCCAGTTCTTTCTTAATGGTTTTTTTCAGTAGTTCAATATAATGCTCCTCCAGCCATTCGTAAAAAAACTGACTTGGAACCTGGATGGTCAGCACGTTGTTTACAATTCTTACCGGTTTGATAGGTGCAAACCAGGTATTAAAGCTGTTAAGAGTTATATTGTCCTTTATAACACTAAGACATTTAGACCATACTTCCAGGTGGTTGCTCTCCATTTCTTCTAAAATTGCTCAGAATTATCAAAAATTACTAATACTTTTTTCTTTCTAATTGATATCCAGCGATCAGGATAAAAAGATTGTTCCCCAATACTTTTTAACAAAAATTGAAAAAAAAAAGTTAATAAAAAAATTTTATACATCTTGATATTTTAAAATATTTGTTGTATTCGATTCGACGAAAATTTTGCCGGAATTTTTGTTAAAGTACAGATCCATACGTCCTAACCTGACTCCTGCATAGCCGGTTTGACCAATGTACACAATTTTGCCGGCTGCGTTTTCTATCTGAGCCGGAGGATCGAGTAAAGTATGGGTATGTCCGCCCAGAATAATGTCGGTATATCTTGTTTTGCCTGCAATAACAACATCACTCACCTTACCGGTTTCGTATTTATAACCCAGATGAGATAAGCATAATACCAGATCACAATGATGTTCTTCCTTCAAAATCATTTCCATTCTCTGTGCAACCTTTATGGGGTCATGATAAACGGTATTTCCATAAAGATTTCTGCCTACCAGTCCTTCCAATTCAATTCCTAATCCGTATATTCCGATCTTAAGATTTCCCCTGTAAAGGATTTTATAGGTTTCAATTTTTTCGTTCAGAATGGTTTGAGAAAAATCGTAATTGGAGTTAATAAAAGGAAATCCGGCATAGGGAAGTACTCTTTCCAGCCCGTCGAGTCCGTTGTCAAACTCATGATTTCCAATGGTTGATGCATCATACCCCATTTTTGTCATCAATCTCAGTTCGGGTTCTCCGCCATAAATATTATAATAGGGTGTACCCTGAAAAATATCTCCTGCATCCAGAAGCAGAACATGCTCAACCTGGTTGCGTACCTGGCTGATCAGGGCTGCTCTTCTGGCATATCCTCCCATCATGGGGAAGTTGGGGTCATTGGAAGGGTAGGGGTCAATGCGACTATGCGTATCATTGGTATGAAGAATGCATAGATGGGAAACATCGTTGTTTCCTGATGCCCAGAAAGGAATACCGGCACCTAAGGCAAAGCCACCCAGCATTGTTGTTTTTACAAAAGTTCGCCTGTCAATGTTTTTCAAAGTCATAAGTTTTTTCTCCTTTCTTTCAAAAGGAATTTTTTTCAGAAATCATTTACGATATCAATAACCCAAAAACCCTGAAGAAACAGAGCATTACTAATTTACAACGGAAATGCGTCCATCAAGTTCAGAACTGATTTTTTTCCCCTCAGCATGTACCCGTTGCATATGAAGAATAATGGCATCGCGAATTCGCTTACCCAGCAATTCATAATTTACCGGTTGCAGAAAAAAATTCATGTGATCTCCACCGCCGGCCAGATAGTCGGATGTCAATACTTTATATGATTTGTTGATATCAAATTCTTGTCCATTAATAAGAACCTCATGAGGTTTCTTATCCTTGATTTTAAGTTTTATACCCGATACAGGCATTCCTCGCTCAGAGGCAGCCAGATACTGAAATAATTCACCGGTTCTTTCTCCTGTAAGGGTTATTACTACCATTTCATTTTCGAAGGGTAAAAGCTCAAATACTCTTTCATTGGTAATTTCTCCCTTGGGCAGGGGTACCCTTAACCCGCCATAATTCAAAAGACAGAAATCGATACTTTTTCCATCATCAGGTTGGTAGATTTCTTTTCCGATATCAAAAACAAGGTCGGCAACAAAATTATTCAGTTTGCCCTCGGGCGATCCTCTTTCCATAACATGCTCTGAATAAACAAGAACTTTGCTCATATCGGCCTCAAGACTTTCCCTGTATTCCATAATTATTTTTTCCAGTTCCCGATCGGTCTCGGGTACATTAATGCTGTCGAGCAAAATAACAGACCCTTCCAAAGTGTATCTCTGCTGATCGGGACCCTTGCAGGCAAAAATGCCAAAAAAGCATAACAGCGATAGCACTAAGGTTAACCGGTTTTTTTGCATTGGAAAAAATTTTGAAAAGGTGAACAGCAATTATAACACTAATTCGCATAAAAAACAACAAATATTAACGTAATCTTGTAATTTAAAATTAGTTTACGGAAGTGTGAAATTTTCATAGAAAAGTAAGGCTCAACATATTGATTATAAGATCATTAAAATGCGGATTTGTAATATGCTTAATATCAGAACAGATCATATAAACAACTGATGCCAATGGAGTTAAACAGCTGTTATTTACAAAGTATGCAGATATGTAATTTTAACGCCGTAGATTGCCTGGAAAATTCCTTTAATTTCATCAGCTTTATTTTTTCTGACTTCGAAAGTAAGTTTGCAACTCAGGGCAAAATCATGCGACAGCTGGTTCAGATCATGATCTTTCAAAACTTTCATTACATCGTTCATTAGGGGGTATTCGAATTGAAGCTCGTAAACTTCACGAATCAGCATTTCAACTATAGCATTATTCTCTATGGCTTCTGCTGCAGCAGCTTTGTAAGCATTGATCAATCCGCGTACGCCCAGTTTGGTTCCCCCGAAGTATCTGACTACAACAATCAGAACATTGGTGATATCATGGGAAAGGATTTGTCCGTAAATGGGTTTTCCGGCGGTCCCCGAAGGTTCGCCATCATCGTTGATCCTGAATGCATCTCTTGTTGGACCTAAAGCCCAGGCATAGCAGTGATGACGGGCATCGTAATGCTTTTTTCTCAGGTCATCCAGTATTCCTTTTATCTCTTCTTCATTTTTTACCGGATGGGCATAAGCAATAAACTTACTTCCTTTGTCCTTGTAAAGCCCTTCACCGGGCTGGTTTAATGTATGATATGTATCGCTGAACATTTGAAATCCGATTAAATCATTCTTAAATTATGCCATTGCAATTAACAATATGGTAATGATTGCCAGAATAATACCTAACCAGTTTTTCCACCATAATATTTCCTTAAAAATAACAAGGCCAATCAGTGCACCCATACTTACAATGCTAACGTTGAATATGGGAAAAAATACTGAACTTTCAAATACTGCAAGTCCTTTCAGGAAGAAGTAAGTTGATGCAAAATTGAAAAATCCCAGCAAAAACCCTGCTACAATGTTTCTCGGGCTTATGGACTGTCGGGTTTTTATCAGTTTATGGATCAGAAATCCCATACCGATAAAAAGCGAGAAGCTAAACACAACACCGAGAAAAAGAAGATATTCATCACCCACATAAAATTTCTGGGCATGTTTCATTACACTGTCATTAGTACCGGTACCCAGGAAAAGTATCAGGGGCAGCAGAATGTATTTTTTACTGGGTTCGATCGATTTATTCTTCCTTTTGAATATGAGATAAAAAGCCGGAAAAGCCGTCAATATTCCTGCAATCTTAAGAATATTTACATGATCTCCATAAATCAGAAACCCTATACCGACCGGGATAATAACCGACATTTTGCTGGCCACTGCTGTAATGGCAACTCCTGCTTTCTGAGCCGATCTGGCAAAAACGAAAAATACAAGTATAAAAAATACTCCGTTTACTATTGACAAAGGAAACCAGCTCCGGGAGGGAAGTTCAGAAAAGCTCCAATCGCCATTCCAAATAATAAAAGAAAGTATAGCAGCAATCAGGTAATTAGCTGTTATGGCCTGCAGATTATCAATCCGGAGTATGCTGAATAAACGAAAAGTAACAATTATGCAGGATGAAAAGAATATGGCAAGCAATAGGTTGTGCATGGCCTGAATTTAGCAGTGGTTCTTTGGGTTTTTTATCCAGTAAAGCAATTCATTACCAATAATCTCCTGGCTAAAGTTCTTCAGCGGTAATGATGGGGCTCTCAATCCCTTAATGAAAAACTTGCTTCCCTGGAACACCCTTGCTTCATCCCACAGATCCTGATTTATAAAGGCATTGAGAAGTTTCTGGCCCCCTTCAATTATAATGGATTGTATGCCCTTATCTTTAAGTACTCCCAGGATATTCTTCAAAAAATCTGAATTGACAAAGTCTGTCTGAATCCATTCTGTCTTGCCTTTTTTTTCGTTTCGGAGCTGATTAAAAACTATGGTGTTTTGGGAATTATCAAACAGGTTAAGGGATTGAGAAAGTGTGAGATTTTCGTCCAGAACAATGCGTGTGGGTTGTTGGCCGCTCCAGTCTCTGACATTGAGACGGGGATTGTCTTTTAAGGCTGTAATGGTTCCCACCATGATAGCCTGTTCTTCAGTTCTCCATTTATGAACGAGCATTCGCAGCTTTTCGCTGGTTATCCATGTGGGCCTTGCGGGGGTACCCGGAAGTCTTTCAATGTCGATTAAAGCATCGGCAGTTTGCGCCCACTTTAAAATAATGTAGGGACGCTTTTTCTCATGAAAGGTAAAAAATCTCTTATTGAGCGACATGGCTTGTTGTCTCATCAGTCCAACTTCCACCTTAACTCCGTTATTGCGTAGTATGGAGATTCCTTTACCGGCAACAGCATCAAATGGGTCAACACTTGCAATGATTACCTGGGGTATTTTATGTTTAATGATCAGATCGGTGCAGGGAGGGGTTTTACCAAAGTGGCAGCAAGGCTCCAGGCTAACATAAAGTGCAGATTTACTCAGAAGTTCCTTATTTTTTACAGCATTTATGGCATTTACTTCGGCATGCGGCATACCATATTCTCTGTGGTAGCCTTCCCCGATGATTCTGTCATTGTAAACAATTACGCTGCCCACCATGGGGTTGGGGGCAACATTTCCAAGACCCAGGGCTGCAAGCTCAAGGCAGCGCTCCATATATTGCCGGGGGAGTGTCATAAATAAAAAAGCCTTTATCTGAAAATAAAGGCCAAAATTACGATTTTATAGGGTATATCATGTGGTTAAATTACCTCATTTCTAAAATGAATTTTAGATATTTACAGAATTATTTTTTATGTAATCCTTCTGCAACTCTCTTAAAACCCTTGTGATCTTTCTCGAATCGTCATCCAGCTCTTTACAAAGTTCTTCAAGTTCACCAATATTTTTATCTGATTTGGAGAGTATCTGTATTCTTGTAATTTTATCGGAAACATCAGTAAAACCCAGATAGCTGAATCCGGGTTTGATTTTATGTACCAGTTTATTCAGGGTAGGGAGGTCTTTTTCGTAAAATGCTTCATTAACACCGATAATTGCCCGGGGTATTTCTTTCAGGAATCTGTTTATCAGCGCAAGAGTGGCTTCCAGATCGTCATCAAAAATGCTCGCAAGAGCAAGCTTTATGTGTTGCTTTATTTCGGATAAGTTATCGGGTTTTTGATCAGTGGTTTCTACTATTTCAGTTTGTTTTTCAATGAATTCAGTTTTACGATTTATAAGTACTTTGTTAATGGTTTCAAACATAGAATCCTGATCGGTGGGTTTGGTAATAAAATCATTCATACCTGAGTCCTTTACCTTTTGACGGGTTTCAGGTGTAATATCAGCTGTAAGTGCTATAATGGGCACATCATGCTTTAGAATGGATGTATCAGGATCTCGAATTTTCATGGCAGCCTCATAGCCATCCATTTCGGGCATATGAAGGTCCATAAGAATCAGGTCAAATTCTTCCTTTTCAAGCATTTCAACAGCCTGTAGTCCGTTTTCTGCAACAGAAAGATCAGATAACCATTTTCTGAGAAGTTTGGCCATTACAAACTGATTCATCCTGTCATCTTCCACAAGCAAGATTCTTACACCTTTCAGATTCTTCAATTTACCACCTGGCTTACCCAGTTCAGGTAATTTGGGTTTTTCGCTTATTCTGAAGGGAAGTTCTACCCAGAATGTTGATCCCATTCCTTCCAGACTTTTTACACCAATTTTACCATTCTGCAACTCGGCCAGTTTTTTACAGATCGATAATCCCAGACCGGTACCGCCAAACTTTCTGGATGTATCTCTGGTAGCTTGTGTGAAACTCTCAAATAGACGTGGAATCTGGTCTTCAGGTATTCCACGACCGGAATCTGAAACTGAAAATTTTAAAACTACCTGATCATCGGTCATTTCCAGTATTTTAACATCGGTGCTGACGTGTCCGTCGCTGGTAAACTTTACGGCATTGCTTAACAGATTAAGCAAAATTTGTTTTAGCCTTGAGGGATCACCAAGAATCACACGCGGCACTCCGGGATCAATTGAAACATTGAGATCGATATCTTTTTCCCTGGCTTTGAATTCAAATGTGCGGCTTGATTCCTTTACCAGGTTAATTACATCAAACTCCGTTTCTTCCAGTTCGAGCTTGCCTGCTTCAATTTTTGAAAAGTCAAGTACTTTGTTTATGACATCAAGCAAATGATCTGATGAGAATTTAATGGATTTCATGTTTTCCATTTGCTCCTGAGATAGATTATCTTCATCAAGGATCAGTTGAGCCAAACCGATGATGGAATTTAAAGGAGTTCTGATTTCATGACTCAGATTGCTGATAAATAAGGATTTAACACGGTTGGCTTCTTCTGCTGTTTCTTTGGCTTTTTGAAGTTCGTTTTCATTTTTTTTACTTCTGTTGGTATCAAAAACGATAGATATGAGAAGGTTTTTGCCCTTTATTCTGATATTGCTGTCATGAATTTCCACATCTCTTATGCTTCCATCTTTGAGTTTGTGCCTGAAAACAAAAAAATCCCTGTTTTCTTCAGTGGCTTTTTGTTTTTCAATTTCAATTTCATCAAGGCTCATGACGTTGATATCCATGATGTTCATATCCAGGAGCACATCACGATCATAACCGTAAAAATCAATTGCACTCTGGTTGGCATCTATTATGTCGCCGGTATCAGCATCAGTAATAAAAATGACTGACGAATTTTTCGTAAAAATGCTTTTGTATTTATGCTCATTTTCCCTGAGCAGGGTTTCGGCTTCTTTACGATCTGTTATGTCGGTATGTGTACCAAGAATTCTAAAGGGTTTATTGTTTTCATCCTGAACAAGGGTAAAAGAGGCCAATACCCATTTATATGTACCACTTTTACATTGCATGCGGTATTCTGTTTGAAATGACGGGAAACTTCCGGTTTCCAGATTTTCCAGTATACGAACAATCTTTGCTTTATCCTCAGGGTTTACCAATGAAATCCAGGTCTCTTTAGTGTTTTTAAGTTCTCCTTCTTTGTAGCCCAGCATTTCCTTCCATTCAGGCGATAAATAAAGGGAATCTTCCTTAAGGTTATAATCAAAAATTCCATTTCCCGATGCTTCCACAATGGTTGTATACCGTTCATGGAAGCTGGAAAGTTCAGATTGCTGACCTTTAATGTCATTAACATCGTGCAAAGTGGCAATTACGGCAACTCTGCCATTATTATTTAAACTACGTGTTGAAAACTCAACCCATCGGGTTTCTTTATACTTGGTAAGAATCTTTAATTCACTATTGAAGTTATATCCATCTTCCTCAAATTCAACATCATCAGAACTGAGTTCCTTCAGGCTATCTGGGTGGATTATTTCCCAAACTTCCATTTTCAGGAGTTCTTTGCGGTGAAAACCTGTTAAAATTTCGAAGGCCGCATTTACGTATATAATCTTGTACTTTTGAAAAACCATAGTTGCTGCAGGTGATGCCTCCAGCAGCCTCATAAGCTTTTCATGGCCGAGTCGGGCATACCTGGCTTTTTGTATTGATTTAATCCAGAAATAAGTGATTACTGCCTGGGCAATAATAAGCAGCATCACGAAGTAGATGAAATTACTATAAAACCAGAAGCTATTTTTTGATGCGCTGGTATCGTTCCCCGATATACGATCATGAGATACGCCCGGTGGAAATTGCACTACCTGACTCAGGTTGGGGAAAAAAGTTTTTCCGGTTTTGTCCTGGTTGTACAGCAAAAATAAACCGGTGCTTTTACCGGTGTAATCAATACCGGTTGAAAGTTGCCGAATCTTGCTGGTTACGTCTGCTAGTTCTCCGGGGAGGGAGGATGAAATACCAGACTTAGGGTAAAAGCCCAGATTAAAAACCAGAACTAAAGAAAAGATCTTAAGAAAAAAAAGAGTAAACCTTTTCACATTTTACATTTTGTTATTTTCCCCTTAATTGAAACAAAAATACTGCAAAAAAAGGGATTATGTTGTCGGATAATGAAAATTGTTCTATGAACGAGGCAAATATAATAACAAATGTTGTGTTTTCAAAGTATAAAATTGCCATTCGGTAGAATCAATTTTGCCTTTTACCAACAATAAATCCCTATATGTCTAGTTTTCACTTTAATACGTACTGATAAATTGTGAAAATCTTTTCAACAATTCATTAATTTATAATCATTCTAAATTTTAAAGGTTTATACAGGAGTAAAAAGGTGAAGGAAAATTCTAAATGAACTCCAGAGTAACCTCCTTAAGGAACTTCTCTTCAAGCAAACCGGCAATTTTTCTTGCCACACTGCGGCGGATTTCCAGTTCAACCGGCAGATTCGGATCCTGGTGGGCAACATTTACAGCTGTTCCGATACAGAGGTAAATCTCGTCGCTATCCAGCAGATGTTTTACAATCTGATCTGCCGGGCCTTTTCCAATTTCCGTTCTTTCATTATATCTTTCAAGTATTCCTGAAACCTTGCTCAATGTAAGAATGCCTTCTGTAACAAGGTCTATTCCTTTCATGTGCGAAATGGGGGGTAGGTCGGGGTCATCGAATTCGAGAGTGTCTTCAATGGGAATATCCAGTTTTTCAGATATAATATCAGCTGTGGTTCCACCGCTGAGAATTCTTTTTCCTCTGAAATCTTTTACTTTATCTGCAAAATAAT
This sequence comes from Bacteroidales bacterium, assembly GCA_019429055.1. GTDB lineage: Bacteria > Bacteroidota > Bacteroidia > Bacteroidales > UBA7960 > SKVR01. The sequence continues at coordinate 5,985 of JAHYJP010000078.1, read as the reverse complement.
CATCCTTCTCCTTATCAAACGGGGGGCCTGAGCAAAGAAGAAGTTTTCTGGGTTCTCGGAAATACACTACAGCGCTGCTGATATCGTCCTTCGACTGGTATTCGTCATTGGAGTGTGCTTTATTTACTATAATTGAAGCAAGTTTTGCAGCTGAAATATCGGGGTGCGTTTTTACCTGTGAAATTACCAGATCCTGCGTATTCTCGAGGCCGAATCCCAGCAAATACTTTCCTTTTCCCAGCCCGCTCTGGGTAATACCATCGGTGAGCATTACAATACGGTCTTCTTTAAAAGCCTTAAATGTGCAAGCCTGAAGTTCTTTCCCTTTTTTATCAATGGTTTCCAGTGTAATGGTGTGCCATTCGGGTTTAAATTCTTCATCGGCCCTCATGATTATGCATTCGGGATTATCGTAATTGATTATGGTGGTTTGCCCGTTGTCTTCAATATCAATAATGGTGAAAGTTGCATAGCTGATCTTTCTTTCGCTGCAAACAGGGAGTGTATTCATAATTATTTCGGCAATCTTGTGCACGTCTTTGTGCTCAGCGGTAAAGTTTATTGCCATGGTAGCTGTAAGAGTTGCCAGCAAATTGGCTTTAACTCCATGTCCCATTCCGTCAGAAAGCACTACAATGGTTCTGTTTTCTTCTTTCACTTTACGCGATAAAAAAACATCACCACAAATCCGCTCGCCTATATGGCTTTTTTGAAATATTCCAACTTCTATATAAAAGGAATTATCCATGTTTTTGCTGGCTTTAAAGAATCCCTGATGATCCCTTTTTACTCGCTCTTTTTAATTTTTTTGTAGGTCTCTATGATCGAGTTAAGCATTTTCTCGGTTTTTGAGGCACCTTCGCCAAGAGAGAAGGCAATTTGCTGTACCATCTTAAGATTTTCATCAATTACATCGGTAACGCGGTTAATGATCTCTTCCTGCCTTACTTCTGCCACATACATATCGCGGAATACTGCTCCAACTATTTTGTTGGATTTTAATGAGAATACGCTGATGTTTAACAATCCTTCATTGAAATTGACATCCCGGCTCAGTATATTCTCATCCTTCTGCAAAACATAATTAAAAAGATTGTAAACATTATAGGGTAGCAGAGTTTTAAGATCGGCTCCGATAAGGCCGGGAATAACATCGTTGATCAGTTCTGCATCTTCACCTAAAATATTGACAAATGAACTGTTAGACTCAATTACTTTAAGTTTTTCATCAACTATAACCACGGCCGATGGAAGGTTGTGCAGCAGAGATGAAATGGTATCTGACTGAACCTTGATTTTCTGGTTTTCAGTTTTAAGAAGTTTCTCATTTTCCTCCAGTTCATGCTGGGTTTTTCTCAACTTTTCATTGTTGGTTTTCAGAGTTTTGATAAAATCCTGCTTATTTTTCAGAGAATAAGTAAGGCAAGTTGTGGGTTTGGCCAAACCCTGGCTTACCGAAACGGCAAAATCATGGCAACTTCTGAAACCACAGGCGTTGCATGATGATTTTTCATCAGTTGATTTTCCGACAGACTTTAGTATTTCCTCAATTTGTTCTTCCGACGGGATCTCAATCCGCTGATCATCTTTAATAAAGGTTCTTGATAAGTTAAGATCAGAGAAGAACTCCATGTTCTTTTCCCATTTCTTTTTGTCAAAATCCTTTAATCTCTTTTTTGAATAATCGATAACCAGAGCCTTTCTCAGAAATTTTCTTTCATCAGGGGTTGTACCCGGCCCCATCAAACAACCCTTGTTGTAAAAAAGATTGAAATGTTTTTTTAATACTTCAGGTCCCTGGCTGAACTCATCAATGGCATCCATAATGTTGAATTTACCATCGGTAGTAAAGATGGTCGATTCCATAATGCTTTCATTAAGGTCAGCGGCAGATATAAATCCTTTGCTCAGCGGGTAGAGTGAACCAAGGTAGCCAATAGGCTCATCAAAATCGGAGTATTCGACGGTCGATTCTTTTACATTTTTCTTTTCGAACATTTCCCTGAGTTCATGGAATGTAAGAACAATATCAACTTTGCCAGGGCCATCATGTCTGAGTGCTTCATCTTTGGCCGATACACAGGGGCCTAAATAAACAACCTTGATATCGTCGCCGAATTTCTTTCGTACCACCATGGCAGTAGCAATCATGGGAGTAACAATGGGGGTGAGGTTGGTTACCAGTTCAGGATAATACTTCTCAACATAGGAAACAATGCTCGGGCAATTAGCAGTAATGTAATATTTACCTTTAAAATTCTTTATCAGTTTATTATATTCCCTGGCTACCAGATCAACTCCAAAGGATACTTCATTTACATAATCAAACCCCAGGGTTCTTATCATTTCCACAAACCGCCTGTAATCGGTAATATCGGGAAATTCGCCACTGATACTGGGATCAACGATTGCTGCAACTTTGGCGTCAGAGGCAAGCAAGTCAAACGTTTGGTCTGTTGAGTTAATATAGGAAACTGCATTAACTGCACAAACATTTAAACAACTACCGCATCCGATGCATCTGTCGTGATTGATCTCAGGATATTCAGTATTTTTCTGGATCGTGATAGCCTGAACCGGGCAAGCTCTTATGCAGGCATGAGAGATATTGCACTTTTCAAGATCAATATTTATGAGTTGCATGTTTTCTGGTTTGTGGTTATTACCTTATTCTACTGATTTCTTAACGGGAGTTTAATCCCAGTTTTTGTTCAAGTGAATCAAGAAGTGTATCTTCGGTTATATTGTTAACCAGTTCATCATTAACTTTCATTATGGGGCCTTTGTCGCATTGCGACATACAATGCGCACCTTTAAGCGTTACTTCATCTTCCAGATGATTCTCTTTCAGGAAATCCTGTATCATGCGCACCAGCTTTTTATTTCCTCGTGAGAAACAGCTGCTGCCCATGCAAATGACAATCGTTTGGTTTTTTTCCGCCATCATTTCCGCCGAATATATAAAACTTATAATAGAGTGAGCATAAAACTGATATTGCAAGGGAGAAAAGAACCCTAACAACCAGGCATTTTATTCTCAGGAACAAAAATAAAGATTTGTAACGATATTAGAGGTTAATTTGCTAACATCTTTGCGGTAATTTCTTTCTTCATATTTAATCTAAATAACAATAAGCATTTAATGCTGATTATATGCTAGTTAAGGTAGAAATAATCAGCAATTTTTACCTACATTTGCAGGTAGGATAAAAGCACAGGAAAACACATTATACATAAAAATGTCAAAATTTTTTTTTATTTCCCTGATTTGTTCCTATTATTGTTAAAAAATTAGCAGCCAAAACCATGGACCCAAAATTAAGTTCCATTTTTGAAAGTTTTCCCAATAAACAAAGGGATGACCTGATACCCCTATTGCATAAAATTCAGGATCAGTTTGGCTTTTTGTCAGAAGAGTTGATCATTGAGGTTGGAAAGTACCTTGATATTTCTGTCAATAAGATTTACGGGGTTGCTACCTTTTACGATAATTTCCATTTCGGACCCAGGGGAAAATTTCATATACGCCTTTGTAATGGCACGGCCTGTCATGTTACAGGTTCATCATATATTTTGTCGGAACTTGAAAAACAGCTGAAGATCACCGATGGAGAAACCGACAAAAGCGGCCTGTTCAGCCTGGAAGTTGTTTCATGTATCGGAGCATGTGGACTGGCGCCCCTTATCGAAATCAATGACGAATATTTTACCCGGCTTACTCCTGAGTCTTTAAAAGAAATTCTGAACCATTTCAGGGAAAATCATAATTCAATCTATGAAGAGCAATGATCCTAATTCTGTAAAAGAGTTTTTAATACATAAGGTATTGCGCAATCCTGATCGCGGGAATGACAGTAATATTGTCAAACAACTGTCGTATATTAGCCGTGAAAGAATTACCAGGCCCCTGATCTATGTCGGTACCGGTACATGTGGTATAGCAGCCGGTGCAGCAAAAACATATGATGCAATTGCTTCCTACCTTGAAGATACCCATTTTGATGCTGACCTTGTAAAGGGTGGATGCGTAGGCTATTGCAAAGCCGAGCCTTTGGTTGATGTTCAGATGCCAGGAAAAGCAAGAATCTCCTTCAAAAACATCAAGCACAATTTTGTGCCTGTGTTTCTGGATGAGATCCTGAATAATCATGTTCCTTCAGAGCTGGTGTTGGGGCAATATCGCAGTGCCATTCATCAGCCATGGGATGATGTTCCGTTTCTCGATGAACTTGATTTCAATAAACCCCAGAAAAGGATGCTGATGTCAAACTGCGGCATCATTGATCCTGTTTCTATTTCTGAATATATTGCCCGGGGTGGCTACCAGGCTTTTTCTGATACCATTACCCAGTATACACCGGCCCGGGTTTGCGATATTCTGGAGGACAGTATGCTTGCCGGCAGGGGTGGCGGAGGCTTTAATGCAGGTAAAAAATGGAAGATTTCTCTGAATGCAGTGAGCGATCAGAAGTATTTTGTTTGTAATGCTGTAGAGAGCGATCCGGGCAGCTACATGAACCGCGTGATCATGGAAAGTGATCCGCACCGGTTGATTGAAGCTTTGCTCATAGCATCTTATGCCATAGGAGCATCCAAAGCTTTTATTTTTACCCGCCGGGAATTTCCCCTGGCCATTGAAAGACTTAACAAGGCATTGAAAGAAGCCGAAGAGTATGGCGTTTTAGGACACAATATTTTCGACTCAGGCGTAAATATTGATATCGTAGTTAAGGAAGGGGCCAGGGCATTCGTATGTGGCGAAGAAACAGCACTTAACAACAGCATAGAGGGAAAGCGTGCAATGCCGGTTTCCAAACCGCCCTTTCCTGCCATCAGGGGGCTCTGGAACAAGCCTACCATCGTTAATAACCTGGAAACCCTGATCAATGTGCCCCTGATCATGAAAAACGGCCCTGAGTGGTTTAAAGGCATCGGAAACGAAGTCAGTAAAGGAACCAAACTATTCACACTCAGCGGCAAAGTTCAGAACTACGGAACCATTGAAGTGGAAATGGGTATGAGTTTCAGAGAAATTGTTGAGAAAATTGGTGGAGGTATTAAGGATGAACAGGAGTTTAAGGCCATAATACTTGGTATTAACAGCGGAAGCTACATAACAGAGAAAACACTGGATACCATAGTTGATTTTGATGCATTGAAGGCAGTTGGTTCAGCCCTGGGAAGCGGAGCCTGCGTTGTGGTGGATAAAAATTCCTGTATGCTTGATCTGGCCAGATTTTTCACACGTTTCTTTAAAAATGAGAGTTGTGGAAAGTGTATTCCCTGTCGCGAAGGGACAGCCCGGATGCTCGAAATTATTGAAACAGCTACCCGAAAACCCGAGAAAGAAAACTCATTTCAAACCCTTGAGCGTTTTAAAGGGATCATGCAGCTTAAAGGTATGGCTGATGTGATGAAAGATACCAGTTTGTGTGCCCTGGGAAAATCAGCACCCAATGCTATCCTGAATACGCTGGCCAATTTCAAATCAGAATTTGATGCACACGTATTTGAGCGTAAATGCCCTGCAGGGGTTTGCCGCGATCTTAAAACCTATACCATTGATGTTGACATGTGCACGGGTTGCACAGCTTGCTACAAAAAATGTCCTGTTGATGCCATAATTGGTTCTCCCAGGCAACCTCACTTCATTGTACAGGATAAATGTATCGCTTGCAATGCCTGCTTTGAAGTATGCAAGTTCAATGCAGTTTTGGTTGAATAAACTAACAAATAATATGAGCTTTACCATTCAAGTAAATAATACACCCATAGAGGTTCAGGAGGGCGAGATTCTGCTCAATGCCTTACGCAGAAATGGTATTAAAATTCCAACTCTGTGTTATATGCCCGGGTTTACACCTTCCGGTGCATGCCGGCTTTGTGTGGTGGAGGTGGAAGGCAAAAGAGATCTTGTAACTTCATGCGCCTACCCCGTTGAACCCGGTATGGTTGTAAAAACCAATTCCATAAGGGTAAACAAAG
>JAHYJP010000077.1 GCA_019429055.1 Bacteroidales bacterium | reverse complement strand
ACCAGAAGATGACTATGCCTCTGATGATGAAATAAACATAGGTTTTCCTTACCGGAATACCAGCCGGACACGAATTAACGGACTGGGAAATAACGGAATTTCGTTTATCAATACCGGACGGGGTCGCGATCTGGGAGCAGCGGTATTAGCGCTAAACACAGTCAGTTTAAATCATATGGAATTTGACTGGAAAGCTTCAACCCTTATTCCAAATTCAAGAAATTATGCCATCAGGCTGCAATACAGGGCAGGAATTGATTCATACTGGAAGGATTTAAAAGATGAAAACGGCAATATCATTGAATACATGCGCAACGAAAATGCCGGTCATTCTCATGAATTTCAAAATATTTCATTGCCGGGAGACGCATTGAACAAGCCTTACGTGCAACTCAGATGGTTGTATTACTACACAGGCCTGCAAAGTGATCCTGATGTGAATGCAAGAGATATGCTGGCGCTGAATAATGTAAAAATCGGTGATATTATTATCAACACCGATGAAATTGAATACACTTTTGGAAATATACTTTTTGCTTATCCCAACCCCGTAAGTGGATACAAAGTATATTTTAACAAAGTTACTTCGGGACATTTGTATGATATTACCGGAAGAGTAATGGCCATTATAGAAAATGAAGATGCCATTTCAACACAAGGATTATCAAACGGGGTTTACATTTTCCGTAGTATTTATGGCGAGAGTGTGCGGTTCATTGTAGGAAAACCCTGATTTTTTTCAACACTTTTTGTACACCAGCGACACAAGGGTTTTATCATCACCACCCATGTTTACACTCATTCCGTAGGGTTTACCGGCAGGGATTTTCACCTGTGATTGTCCGGACCTGCCTGTCAGTTGTTCCCAGAGTGTAACAGCCTGATGCACACCCGTGGCACCTGTAGGATGGCCCCATCCAATGAGTCCGCCGGTAGTGTTAAAGGGAATCTTTCCATCACGCGATGTATGTCCGGCAAGAATAAAATCCGGACCTTCACCCGGCCCGGCAAAACCCATGGCTTCAATTGCCAGAATGGCTGCAATAGTAAAGCAGTCGTGGCATTCAACTGTTGCAAGCTGATCGCGGGTTATACCTGCCATATCCAGAGCCTTTTTTACAGCTTTTTCGGTGGTTTTAAGTCTCACAGGGTCTTCAGGAGCCTTGGTAAGATCGTATTCTGCCTGTCCCATCCCAACCACTTCAATAGCATCTTTTTTATTAATGCCACATCGTTTCAGGCCTTCTTCTGAAACGATGGCAATGGCAGAAGCACCATCAGATACCTTTGAGCAGTCATAAACATTCAAATGATCAACAAACATTCGTGGGTTAGGCTCGGTAAGTGCCAGTTCCTCCAGGTTCTTCTGAGCATTTTCAAATTCCTGGGCAGTTGGGCATAAGCGGGCATTCTCAATGGCATTATAATACCAGCGGGCCATGGCCTTCCTGGTATTTTCCCTTCCGTATTTTTTAAAATAGACTCCTGCCCTGTCGCTGAATTTTCCGGGAAAAAAATGAGCATGACCCTCTTTCCGTTCCTTGTACCAACCGGCTGCTGAAAGAATATCGGCACCGTAAACTGCCTTAACGGAATTCTGAACTTCCACTCCTAATACCAGCACCACATCAGCTGTTTCTGCCAAAATGGATTTTATGCCCGTTGCCAGTCCCAGCCCGCCCGTGGCGCAGGCTCCCTCTACCCTTACACAGGGTTTGTAAGCCAGCTCAGGATCAATGTATGGAAAGAAGGCGGCAAGATTAGCCTGCTTGTTGTAGCGGCTGGCAATGAAATTGGCAATAACGCATTCGTCAACATTTTTTGCACCGCCAATCTGGTTTAAAACAATTTCTCCAGCTTCTTTAATGTAGTCCTCAAGGTCCGGACGGGGTTTCTTCGGATGAAACTCACTTCTCCCGGTCCCCATGGAAATGGTATTGTAACCGGCAACCATATATACTTTTCTTCTCAGCTTCATGGATGAATTATTTTCGGATGATTTTACAAATGTAAGCGACAGTTGACTCATAACTGCTTTATAAATATTCGTTTACAGGACCATAGGCATGGTGAAACCCGTGAATAATAACTGCATTTACATCATCAAATTTAAAGGCTACCTTATTCTTTACCAGATCAGAAGCAATTTCTCTGAATCGGGTCAGATATTCTTTGGCAAGCTGTGCTCCGGGTTTTTTACTCAAACGAAGATTCTCAAAGTATCTTTTAAGTATTTCATCTTTTTCGGGATTACGATTGATCTTTCTCCAGGGTTGCCAGTCGGCAGGCAATTCTCCCAGGTACTCATCACATTCATCCCGGAATTCAGAAACCGGAACATATCGCTTTTTACCGGGATCATAAACTGCAGTAATCTGTCCCTTTTCATATTTAAAAATACCGTCTTTCTGCGATCCGTCAGGATTCTGCCCCCCCTTTACAATATCATGCAAATGCTGATCAATGAGCGGCGATTGAATATTTTCCTTGCTCACGTGCGGTTTCATAACTGACATGATAAACTGCACCACATCTATCCCCACGTAATCTACCAGTTGAAAGATTCCCATGGGTCTTATAAGAAAATCCTGGCTGATTCTATTAACCATGTATATAGCCTGAACGTATGAGAAATCTTGTTTAAGTTCTTCTACCTTTTTCTCTGCAAAGATGATATCGCGCATAAAATAACCGTTGCCAATAAAGCCTGCCACATCATAGGACGGTACAAAGATCTTCCCGATGTTTTTGATATAATCAGCAACAAAGTAAGAAAGCTCGGGCCTTGTATTTTCTGTCTTTACAACTTCAAGTAGTTTTTGCACAGCTGGTGGATTGTAAAAATGTACACCCATGATCCTGCCGTTAAGCTTTGCCTGTTCATCAAGCCACGAAATAGGAATTGCTGATGTATTGGTAAAAAACCAGGGCTTGTTGCGGTTGTTTTTGTTGATGGTCGACATAAGCTCCACTTTCAGATCGGGGTTTTCGCTGATGGCTTCAAATATGATATAGGAATCAAAAGCAGATTCAATGCGGGTTACCGGTCGGATGATGCTCAACAGATCCTGCGCATATTGCCTGATGATCTGTTCGTTGTCAATCAGATCAGCCCGGTCCTGGTAAAATTTGCGCAGCGAAACAATATTTTTTTCTGCAAATTTCCATGCCTGCTCACGAATGTAGGTCATCAGGCCTGATAATGCCTTATGGCTGGTATCCAGAGCATAGAGAACAAACTCCCTGTCTTTGTTTGAAGGGATGAATTTCTGTCTGGCCATTTCTGTGGCTGTAAGATACAGGATGCCGCTGCCCATCTTTCCTGCAGCTCCCATTACAGTTACATTCTCCAGCTTTTCTTCATACTTCATGATTTAGGTCAGGTTAAGGTTAAGGTTGATTACCAGTTGGGTTTTCGTTTTTCGATGAATGCTTTCATGCCTTCATCGGCTTCAGGTCTGTTAAAGAGCCCGGCAAATACTTCAGACTCCAGTTCGGTTGAATTCTTAAAATCACCTTGATAACTTCGTAAAGCCATTTCTTTAACGGCCCTCACAGCGTATTTTCCCTGGGAAGTTATTTTTTTTGCAACTTCTAAACTCACATCTAAAAGATCTTCCGGTTCGGTGATTTCCTGAACCAATCCCATACGCAGGGCCTCTTCAGCGTTTAGGGTTTTTCCTGTGGTCATCAGGTAAATGGCATTTCCATAACCCACTATCCTGGAAAGGCGCTGAGTTCCGGCAAAACCGGGCATAAGTCCCAGGCTGGTTTCCGGCATACCAAACCGGGCATTTTTTGAAGCGATTCTGATATCGCAGGCAAGAGCCAGTTCGCAGCCTCCACCCAGTGCATAGCCATTGACGGCGGCAATTACCGGATAGGGAAGTTTTTCAAAACGCTCAAAGGCTTGCTGGCCTTTACTGGAAAAATTAAATGCCTGTGCCGGATCCATTTCCGATAATTCTTTTATATCGGCGCCGGCAATAAAAGCTTTTCCTTCACCGGTTATGATCAGTGCGCGTAATTCGGGAAATCTGGGAAGCGATTTCAGGGCTTTCTGAAGAGAGTTGATTACTTCTGAGTTTAGTGCATTCAGCACCTGGGGACGCGACATGGTAATAATACCTATATGGTCCCTGATTTCAGTTTTTAATCCCGGATAATCCATATTAATAAAGCTTTTGAGTTGGGAAGTAATTAATTTAAAAAATAAAGATAAGGCAATTACATTGAATTACAAACTATATTCAGTAATTTCCACAAGGAGAAATCATCAAAAAATTACCTGATGCTTTTACGTATATTGCACAATGATTTCTACCTTTGTTGCCTTGGCGAAAAAGGAAAACAAGAAATAAGATAAAACCGAAAAGATGAATCCAGGCGAACTGATCAACATCAGACGTTTTCCCAGTCATGAGGTGCAAATAGGCAACATTCCTTTGGGTGCCAATCATCCCATAAGGCTTCAATCCATGACCAATACAAATACCATGGATGTGCAGGCTACCATTAATCAAAGCATCAGAATTATTAATGCCGGGGCAGACTATGTAAGGATTTCTGCCCCCAGTGTGCAGGCAGCACATAATCTGAAAGAAATAAAAACAGGCTTGCTCAAAGCCGGTTTTAACAATCCTGTTATAGCCGATATTCATTTCAACGCTGATGTAGCACTGGTTGCTGCAAAATACGTAGAGAAAATCAGGATTAATCCGGGAAACTACATACATAGCACAGCAAAAAATAAAATCCATTTTACCGGGGCCGAAACCCGGGCCGAACTGGATCTGGCCCTGCAAAGACTAATACCCCTGGTGGAAGTATGCAAAGACCATGGTACAGCGATCCGCATCGGTACCAATATGGGATCTCTTTCTGCCCGAATCGTAACGCAATACGGCAATACCCCCGAGGGTATGGTTATGGCCACCTTTGAGTTTCTGGAGCTTTTCCGCGAACTTGATTTCCACAACCTGGTGGTATCCCTCAAAGCCAGTAATCCGTTGGTTATGGTTCAGGCTTATGAGGGTATGGTGGAAAAAATGCTTGAGAACAAGATGTCATACCCCTTGCATATCGGTATTACAGAAGCCGGTGAAGGTGAAAACGGACGCATTAAATCGTCACTGGGCATTTGTACTCTGCTCAATAAGGGAATTGGAGACACCTTACGTGTAAGCCTTACCGAAGAACCGGAAAACGAAATTCCGTTTGCCGGAAAAATATCTTCTTATTACCAGAATGCATTTTCAAAAAAAACTTCTCCTGATCAGTTTCAGATTCAGAAACTCAGCATTACAGACAAGGAGATATTCTTTCCTTACAGCAAAATAAGGGCTGTGGTGGTTGCAAACGATATTGAAAAAACCGCAAAAGAAGATAGCGCCACATTTCAATCCGTTTTTACCGGTAAATATTCTAAAAATGAATTGAAACCCGATTTTTATTTCACGCATGATAAATCCCTGGCCGAAAGGAACAGAGACAAGAATTTTATTTTGACTCTGAACTATCAAACGGAAAAAAAATTGAAAAATATTCTTCCTTTGGTGTATCCCGGGGAGTCTCAACCAAAGGGTCATGAACCGGAAGGAAATTTCCTTGTTCAGCTTGACTGCAGCCAGGAAGATGAAAGTTTCAGACTGACTGCTGACGGAAAACCACTTGCTGTTGTAGCAAATATTGCTGATTATGAAGATGCATGTAACCTGAAAAATCTTATAAACGTTTGTCATTCAAAAGATATTCCGATTATTGTTCGGATGAATTATTTTAAAAACGATAGTGATAATATCATTATCCGAACCGGAATGATGCTGGCTGGCTATCTGCTTGAAAAAAGAATTCAGGGTTTATGGATGGAGACAGATTCTGCAGAAGTAAATACAACAGAAATAAGTTTTGGTTTTTTACAATCTGCAGGCTTGCGAATAACCCGCACCGAGTTTATCTCCTGCCCTACCTGTGCCCGCACTTCATTTGAACTTGAGAAGGTTCTGCACGAAGTAAAGAATCATTTTTCAGGTATACCCGGGTTAAAAATTGCCGTTATGGGTTGCGTGGTAAACGGACCCGGAGAAATGGCCGATGCTGACTTTGGTTTTGTAGGCACTGCAACCGGAAAGCTGCATCTCTATAAAGGAAAAAATCCCATGATTAAAAATATTGAGCCTTCAAAGGCAACTGAAGAACTCACACGGTTGCTCAGTCAATACGGCTATATATAATCGGCCCTCGGTTGTGCTATAATACATGATATGAAAAAGATACTGCGAAAGATTACGGATATTTTTACTTCAGGGTTATTTATTCTTTTTGTCGGATTGTTTGGGTTAATACCTTTCAGACTATTGTATATACTATCTGATTTTCTTGCTTTTTTATTGAGAAAAGTTTTCAGGTATCGCCTGAGAGTAATTCGTGAAAACCTTTCTCTGTCTGATCTTAAACTGAAGAATAAACAGGAAAATGCAATGATAAAAAAGATTTACTCCAATCTTTCGGATATCATTGTTGAAAGTTTGAAAAGCTTTACGATGAGCCGTTCATCGGTTCTTAAACGGCACAAGGTCAGGAATCCGGAAATTGTAGATCCATTCTATGCTGAGCAAAAGAGCATAATACTGGTTACGGGTCATATCTGCAACTGGGAATGGGGAAGTTTGTCTGCCGGACTTCAAACCCCCTATCATATTCTTGGGTTTTATAAAAAACTCAAAAACCCTTATGTTGATCGTTTTCTTCGGTGGAGCCGTTCCAGGTTTGGTACTACCCTGGCATCAATAAAAGAAACCAGCCAGAGCTTTGAACGACAGAAAGGTATACCTACATTGTTTCTGATGGCTGCCGATCAAAGTCCCACAAAACTACAATATGCATATTGGATTAATTTCATGGGACGCGATACTGCTTTTTTGCATGGCCCTGAAAAACACGCGCGGAACAATGAATATCCCGTAATATTTTCGGATATAGAAAGAGTAAAGCGTGGATATTACGAAATGACCTTGTCGGTAGTGGTCGAAAAACCCACCGAAATTCCTGCAGGTGAAATAACAGCACGCTATGCCTTAGAGCTTGAAACGGTGATCCGCCAGAAACCGGAAAAGTGGTTATGGTCGCACAAAAGATGGAAACACCAGCGGAAGGCTGATTAAATTAAGAATATATATTGTCTATCAGGTCCCTGTAACTTTTCTCGATTGATCTTCTGCGTAACTTCAGGGTATTGGTCATTGTGCCGGTTTCAATGCTGAAGGATTCACTCAGCAATACAAATTTTACTACCCTTTCGTAAGGCGTAAGGTCCTTCTGAAGTTTATTGAATCGATTCTCAAAAAGCTGGTATATTTTGGGAGACTGTATCAATTCTTCTTCGTTTCGGAATGTAATCCCGGTATTTTTTGCTACTTGCAGAAGTTTTTCTTTGGCAGGTACCACCAGGGCACTTACAAACTGACGATTGTCTCCCACAACGATAATTTGCTCCACAAGCTCATCGCGACTGAGCAATAATTCAAGTTTCTGGGGTGAAACGTATTTCCCGACGGAAGTCTTCATCAGATCTTTAATACGATCAATCATGATCAGGTTTTGCTGATGGTCAAGATAACCTTCATCACCTGTATGGAACCATCCATCTGAAAGAGCAGTTTTAGTTTCTTCAGGCTTTTTGTAGTATCCGGAAAACACACTTCTTCCCTTAACGAGAATCTCACTTTCATCTGTTATCATTACATCAACTCCCGGCATCACCGAACCGCATGTACCGTAATAGTACCTGTCGGTTTTAAAACAGGAAACCGTAGCAGTGGTTTCAGTAGCCCCATAGCCATAATTTACAAAAATGCCCATAGCGTGGAAAAACTTCAGAATATAAGTATCAATGGCAGAGCCTGAACATGGCATGGATTTGATTTTACCGCCGAATATCTTTCTGAGCTTTTTTAATACCAGGAAATCAGCTATTCTGTGCTTAAACCTGAGGGGGAAAGGGATTTTCTTTGAACGACATTTGTATTCAATAACTTCATGTCCGACAGCCATCGACCATTTAAATATCTTCTGTTTGAAGGCCGGCCATTTGTTGAGTTCGTTCTGGATTCCCTTATAGGTCTTGTCAAAAAACCTGGGCACAGTACACATAAGGGTGGGCTTAACCACAGGAAGTACTTCAATGACCTCCCTGGGGTTTTCAAGAAGCACAATCACGGCACCGCAGTGAAACATGTAGTGACTCCAGAGACGTTCAAAGACATGGCTCAGAGGCAGAAAACACAGTGATACATCCTTTTCCGTTACACTAAGTCTTTTATCATGAATATGAAAACAATACATGAAATTATCATGCCTGAGCATTGCACCTTTAGGTTCACCTGTTGTACCTGAAGTATAAATGATTGTGGCAAGATCCCGGGCACTGTATTGTGGCTCCACGTCTTCAATGATAAGATTGCTTCCGTTCTGCGACGGGAGTAGTAAAAAGTTTTCAAAATCTACTACGCGTATGTCATCAACAGAAACCTTATCAAAAGTAATGACTTTTTTCAGTGTTGATCCTTCATCCATGAGCGAAAGTACCAACTCCATCTGTTCCTTGTTACCCACAAAAATGAAACGCATCTGGGTTTCGTCAACAATGTATTTGACCTGCTCTCTGGATGCAGTAGCATAAAACGGTACAACAACAGATCTGTTGGCAAGAACTCCCAGGTCAGTAATTAACCACTCGTATCGGTTGGCACTGAAAATGCCTACATTCTCATGCTTTTCGCAGCCCAATGCGTTCAGGCCTGAAAGTGTATCATCAACTCTTGCCTTTAATTGTTTCCAGTTTAATGACTGATAGGTTTTGTCCTCATCCCTGTATCGCAGAACTTCTTTGTGGTCATAGGTTTTTGTCCGGTTCAGAAACATCCGGATAATGTGATCTTCCATGGGTTTGTTTTGGGTTGGAATACTATTCTTTCAAATATTAATCAAATGTATAAGTTTTTTTTTAAAAGTATTGATATAGAACGAAAAAAGTTGCTACCTGGTTGATTGGTTGATTGGTTGATAGGTTTATTTAAGAATAAACTGTAAGGGTAAGTTTACGCTGTCCGCCATGATTTCGAAATTCACATAAAAAGATTCCCTGCCAGGTTCCCAGTTTTAAACGGCCATCACTAATGGGAATGGTAAGAGAAACACCTGTAAGAGCTGATTTTATATGGGCGGGCATATCATCCGATCCTTCCACAGTATGTATCATAAAAGGCAGGCTTTCCGGTACAAGATGATTAAACATGCTTTCCATATCAGTTAATACAGAAGGATCGGCCGCTTCATTAATCATAAGCCCTGCCGAGGTGTGGTGAATAAAAACATTTAACAACCCTGTTTTGGGCAGTTCAGGTAACTGCTTCATAATTTGTGAAGTTATGATGTGATAACCTCTTGGATAAACCGGTAGCCGGATTTCATATTGCTGTATCATGGTGTATTTTTATTTAAGTTTCCTGAAAAAGATTTTAGCTAATTGCAGAGTTGCAGAATTACTTTTCTTGTCGAAATATTTTGAAATTCAGCAGCATGATTATTATCTTCACATATACAAATTTACAAACCAAATTTCAAAACCCATGAGTAAAAACCTATTATTTGTATTCCTGTTGCTGATAACAACAGGTATATTGGCCCAGGACTGCGATCTGTATTTTCCATTGGTTGAAAACAAGGGAGTTCAATATCAGAATTTCAACAGGCGCGAAAGACTTGAGAGCACTCAGGATGTTATGGTAAAAAAGGTAACCCTTCATTCTGATCATACAGAAGCCTTACTTAGCACAAGATATTATGACAATCGTGAACGTTTACAGCACGAAACTGAATTTACAGTAAGATGTAAGGGAAATGAGCTTGTGCTTGACGTTCAATCACTCATAGATCCGGCCATGCTTGATGGTTTTAAAGATATGGAAATCAATGTTTCATCCATTGACATCGTAATTCCAGACCACCTGAAAATTGGAGATAATCTTCCCGATGCCGGAATGACAATGTCGGTAAGCGCAGCCGGAATGAGAATTACAGAAATTGAGATCAATATTACCGACCGCAAAGTTGAAGCCATTGAAAGTATAACAACACCGGCAGGTACTTTTGAATGCTTCAAAATAACTTACGCAACCCATACACAATCCCGCACCATGGGCATGACCAACAGGCTTGCCAGTAGCAGTGTTGAATACTATGCACCGGGAGTAGGAAATGTCCGCACTGAAATATACGACAAGAACCAAAGACTCGAATCATACACTGTCCTGAGTAAAATATACTGATAGCAAATAAACGGTTTCCCTTAAAAGCTAAAAAACTCATAAAATATTTGCAATACGAAAATCTTCGTATTATATTTGTACGAAACATATCGTACATCTATGAGTAAAAAAAAATATAATCCTACGGAAAGCGAACTGGAAATCCTGCAAATTCTATGGGATAAAGGCACTGCCACAGTTCGCGAAGTTCATGAAGTGCTTGAGCAGGTAAAAGATACCGGCTACACCACCACGCTAAAGATCATGCAGATCATGACAGAAAAGGGTTTGCTTGAGCGAAATACAGCAAACCGTACTCACATTTACAAACCTCTTTTAAGCAAGGAAAAAATCCAGGAAAAATTTCTGGATAAAATGCTTAATGGTCTGTTCAAAGGCTCTGAAAACCGACTGATCATGGGTGCCCTGGATCAGAAAGAGTTATCGCCCAAAGATATTGATGAGATCAAAGAGTACCTCAGGCAATTTGAAAAATAAAAGCACATGAGAATCATAGAATACATTCCTGAACCGTTTGTAAATGCCCTTGCATGGAGCATTTTACATTCATTCTGGCAAATAGTGGTCATTGCATTGCTCTGGAGAATTTCCATTTTCTTTGCCCGAAAAGCTCCGGCTGTTGTAAGGCAGAATCTCAGCATTTTTGCCCTTCTTACCATACCTGCTGTTTTCATCATTACTTTTTTAAAACAATACAGTATTTACAACAAAGTACAACGTATCGTCTTTGTTGAATTTGAAGGCTCCGGAGTGCAAAAACTTGAAGGCCTAAGTTCGTTGTATGTTCTTCAAAAGGGAAATACAACCCTAACAATGCTCCTGGAAGGTTATTCATCATTTATTTTCTGGATATACCTTGCAGGGATCGTTTTGATGTCAGCTTATTTTGTAATCTCCTACTCCAGATTGCACAAAGTAAAAACCAGGAATCTGGATCAGATGCCGGATACATGGTTGGAAACAGTTTCTTTCGCCAGAATAAGATCAGGAATAAGCAAAAAAATATCCATATATCTTTCTCCAAATGTAACCATACCCATGGTTGCAGGATTTTTCAAGCCGGTGGTGTTGCTGCCACTGGCCATATCGGCATCGCTAACCATACAGGAAGTTGAAAATATTCTTTTGCACGAGTTTTACCACATTCGCTGCAAAGACCATTATGTAAATGCCGTGCAGTATATGCTGGAAATATTGTTTTTCTACCATCCCCTCACCTGGTGGATCTCTCAAACATTACGATCGCAGAGAGAATCCAAGGTGGATGAGTGGGTGGTGCAACAAACCGACAATCCCTTAAACTATGCACAAACACTTTTAAATCTCGAAGAAAAACGTCAGGGCACATTGCAACCGGTTCTGGCGGCAAGTTCTTCAAAAACCACATTATTAACACGTATTAAAAACATTATGCACATGAAAACAAGAACTTTTAAACCCGGACAAAAAATTGCAGCATTTATAGTTATTACAGCTGCAACTATCTCACTGGCATGGATGAACCCTCCTTCATTCCTGGCTTTTACTGACGTGAATTCTGAAAACGAAACAGCCCTTCAGGTAGCTGAAAGCACTCCTGCCTTGACAGTATCTGAATCTTTCATTTCTGACTCGGTCCCGTCAGAACCCAAAAGAATTGTGCTTGAAGACGGAAACTCTATACATTGGAACGATTTATCAGAAGAAGAAAAAGCAGAGATCAGGCAAGCTATGCAGGAAGCCCGGCTTGCCATTCGGGAAGCCATGGAAGAGGTTCGCAAAGAAATCAATTCGGAAGAAATCAAAAAAGAAATGCAGAAAGCCCGCGAAGAAATCCGTCAGGCCATGGCCGAGGTAAAGGCTGAAATGAACAATGAAGAGTTCAGAGCAGAAATGCAACAGGCAAGGGAAGAAATCCGTAAAGCCCTTCAGGAAATGAATCAAACAATGAATGATGAGCAGTTCAAAGCTGATATGCAGCAAGTATCAAAAGAATTACAGAAAGTGTTTGAAGAATTGAATAACTTTGACTGGTCAGAGCTGGAAACCAACATAAGCACCATTATGGAAGAAACAGGCAAGTCTCTTGAAATGATTGGCCCGCTGCTCAATGAGGTTTTCGATACCCTGAATCTGGAAGAGCTTTTTAAGGAAATTGAATACGAAATTCAGAAAGAAACTCCCTGATTATTAAACATAAAGCACATATTATGAAAACTTTACATCGCCTGACCTTTATTTTAACTTTAGCTTTTATTCTAACTGCTGCACAAGTATTTCCGTCCACTTCCACCAACATTTTTACAGCAGATGAAATCCGGCAAAATCAGCAAAACAAAGTTGAATCAGAACGCGATACCATAAAAATCAAAGCAAAAGTTTATGGTGACATAAAAATCGAAACCGATGGAAGCTCATCATCCACCGTATTTCTGAAAATGAAAGATGGAGCATTAATCCCATTGGGTTCTGAAAAAGCAACTTACACCGATGATGACATTGATGCAGTTTTTGTACATCGTCCGAAAAAGAATACCGATCTCCTTATTGAGATTTCAAAGAAACCCGAAGAATTGCCTGAAACGGGCATGAATGAAAGTACTGATGTAAAAATTTCGATCAGCCCGAAATCAGAACCACAAATTACTGATCATAAATCAGACAGACTTCTTATGGATACACCTTCTGATAAGGTAATTTATGTTCTGGATGGTGAAATTGTAGATTATGGATTGATAAGCATGCTCTCACCCGGAAGAATAAAAACGGTGACCGTACTGAAAGGAAATGCTGCAAAAGATAAGTACAAGGATAAAATGATCGATAAAGAAGGTGTTATTGAAATTGTAACTCATGACTTACAACTTCAAAAGCATTTTACCGATTAAAGAAAAACGGGAAATACAATCCAACACCCCGATAAATCAACATATCTGCAGAAAAATCCCCGCAAATAAAATATTTTTGCGGGGATTTTTTAATCATTTCTGCAGGTTGATCCGTAAAATTTTTTATTACTTTGCAACTTTTGCTCGATTCAAAATAAAGATTTTGCTAATCAGGAGCATGAAATAAAGCTCCGCAAAACCATTTAAAAATGATATTTCTGTGGGTGGTTATCGGATACCTTGTAGTGTTAATGTCAATATCTATCTGGAAAAGTTTCATGGTGAAAAGCCAGGAAGACTTTATGGTGGCCGGACGAAAAGTTTCAACAGCCCGGCTGGTAGGAACTTTATTATGCACCTGGATGGGATCAGGCAGCTTGCTGGCCGGAGCGGGACTGGCTGCCAATGTAGGATTTTCTGAGTTATGGATGGCTGCAGGTGCCTGGACAGGGATAATCATTGTATTTTTCCTGGCAGGGAAAGTGCGGCGCATTGCTGAGTTTACCGTTCCGGATATACTGGAGCTGCGTTATAACAAATGGGCACGCATCCTGGGAACCATGGTAATTGTAATTGCCTATACCACCATTGTAGGTTACCAGTTCCGCGCCGGTGGATTTGTCCTCGACCTTGTGGCAGGAATTCCCGAATGGCAGGGCGTATTGCTTACCGCCGGGTTTATCATACTGTTTACAGCTTTTGCAGGAATGATGTCAATAGTTTCTGTCGATATCATTAACGGAGCTGTTATCAGCCTTGCTGTAATTATAGCAGTACCTATAGTTTTCTTCAGCATTGGTGGTGCAGAACATCTGACAGCCACCTTGCCCGCTTCGCACTTTACTGTTTTTGGCGATAACAGTTTTTTCTGGGCCATGGGAATATTTCTCCCCACCTTCTTCCTTCTGCTGGGTGAATCCAATATGTACCAGAAATTTTTCTCAGCAAAAAGTGAAAAAGCTGCCAAATCTGCCGTAGCATGGTGGGTAATAGGAACCATTATTGTTGAAACAGCTCTCGCAAGCCTGGCTATTTTTGCCTTCAGCCATTTTAATGCTTTGCCTGCTGTTTCTGAATTTTTCCTTTCCAGCGGAGAATCAGAAAGAATCATATTGCACACTGCCCGTTACAGCACAGAAGTAGGTATGCCCGTATGGGCCGGATTATTACTGCTGGCTGCATCGGTGGCCATCATCACCTCCACCGGAAACAGCTTTCTGCTTACCCCATCAACCAATCTTACCCGCGATATATACCAGAGATTTATCAACCCCAATGCTGCAGGGCAAAAGATCATTTTTATGCAACGCATTATGGTTGTTTTACTGGGACTACTGGCATATCTGCTGCTAACACAGTTTACAACTATACTGGCCATGGCATTGACAGCTTATACCATGGTGGGTGCGGGCCTCACCCCTGCCCTGCTGGCGGCATTTATCTGGAAACGGGTTACCGTTTATGGCGGTGTTGCATCCATTGCCACAGGTATGAGTATAACACTGATCATCACCATAGTCAATTCAATTATGGTATCGCAGGTTGGTTACCAGTTATTGAGTGAGCAATACATTATATTGCCTGCAGCATCTGCTTCCATATTGGTATTGATTGTAGTATCGCTGCTTACACCCCGTGACCCGGAAAGCAAATGGGGAAGGTTTTATACCAAAGATGCATCGCTTGAAAAGGCTATTGAAACTGCCTGATTTTTGTAAGGGTATTACTAACATCAGAAAAAAAGCGGACAAATGGTTTTGTCCGCTCTTTTTTTTATGAGCTTACGTAGTTAAATGATTTTAAAACCTGGTTTATTATTCTATTAGCAAAGCAAAATTTTAAATTAATTCATTGTCAAATAATGAAATATGCAAAAATGAGCCAATGAACAAAACAAAAAATTTAACGTTTACAAGTGCTAAATTTTTACATACAATTAATTTAAACGTACATTTTCATTCTGAAAATCCGGCTGACGGAACCGTTTTCTTATGGTGCCGGAGGGAACAAAAGGAATTGTAAAACCATATCGAAACAGATGAAACCCACATAAGCACCTCGCTCTTTCAAAAGATAACAAATAAGGTGTAAGTGGTTCCCATTCAACAACTTAAATCAAATTTATTCGAATGAAACTTGCATGAGCATCGAGCTCTCAATAGAAAATGAAAATGACAGACCATGCAAGTTCCATTATACCAAAGCGTTAACAAAATTATTTTCTAATAAAACACCGCATCAAAGCTGAAAACCTTGCGTTGCTCTACCAGTACCAGAAAGCAGCAGAGCGATTCGGTGATCTCCCCGCATTTGCCATTCGTGAAAGTGCTTCAGAATGAAAACCGGTTTCTTACTCAAGTCTTTACGAACAGGGCCTGAATCTTTCCACAGGACTCATTGAGTTGGGTGTAAAAGCACGCGATCATGTTGGCTTATATGGTGTTCATGAGCTCGCTTCGCTCGGTTTCAGCATATACTGCAAATCAAACCTACCAGGGGTGGATCAACTATTTCAAATACGCCAGTATCCATGGGAAACTTAAAAACCTTGATGGTTGGCTAAGGAACAGAATCCGCTACTGTATATGGACTGACTGGAAGAAACCCGAACGTAAACGGAAAAACCTCATTAGGCTTGGAGTAAATCTTGAAGATGCATACGCATGGAGTCGAAGTCGCAAAGGCGGATGGGCAATTGCCCACCTGCGCAGCAAGCTTTCACACCACTAAAAACAAACATGTCGTGAAAAACGCCCAATTATGGGCACTACCATTACGATTGACCGCTTAATTAAAAGGGGTTATGAACCCATGCTAGACCATTACTTACGGATCCATCACAACTACAAAGATTCAATTTTCCCCAGCGTTTAGCGAACCGCCGTATACGAGACCCGTACGTACGGTGGTGTGAGAGGCCCTCCCCGTCAGTCTATCTGGCGGGGCGGTCTACTCGATTGGCAATCGTAATTCATTCTATCGTCAATTTCAGTTTCTTTCCAAGTCCTGCTTCTACAATTTTCCGAAATGTAGACATCTCAAGGTCAGTCTTATCATTCTCTATTCTGGAAATGTAAAACCTGGTTGTACCGCTTCTCATGGCTAACTGCTCTTGTGTCAGACCCGCTTTTAATCGTGCACTTCTTATCAGTCTGCCGTATCTGTATTTTGATGGCTCTTTAATACCGTCACTTAGTTCGTAAAGAACATCAGCTCCTATTTCGTATGGCAAGGTTAAATCTTCCCCGTGTTCTCCATTTACTTTAATCTCAATGTTCGGCCATGAGAGAGTATAGTTCCGGAGTTTTACTTTTTTAAACTCTTTTTCGTCAAGCAGGGGATATTCAAAATCGTTTTCGGTAACATTCCACTGTTTAAAAATCTTTGCAAAGTCCAGTACTCGGCTCTCTCCGTTGTTGAACATGCATTGGATTTTGTGTACTGAAATCTTTTCGATTTTTACTATTCTGGGTATTTTAATTTTCTGTCTCATGGCCTTGGATTTAATTTATTGAAAATATCCAAAAGGAATTTTTTATTGTCTGCCGCCCAGTCTGTCACTTTTTTTCTTTGCACTTTAGGCATTTTTCCAGCGTAACACTCCAACGTTTCAATTACTATCAACTCTTCGTATTCAGCGAATTGCGCATGAAAGTGTGGCGGTGGATGGTCACGTGAGTAAATGTCAATCTTTACGTTATCAATCGTTTTTACTGTCGGCATACTTTGTTATCCATTTAGACAACAAATTTAAAATATTATTTTCTGATTTCCAAGGTAGTTCGGTTTTTATTATGATTGCCTAATCGAGTCACGCGAGAGAATTTCACCCTCGCGTTCTCACAGAACCGTACGTGAAAGTCTCCCTTCAGGCGGCTCTTCTTGTTTAATCACAAAAGTATCTCTGCTTTACGGATATACCAATTTCCAGCATACGATCGCCGGCTGAAAACATGCTCAAGCTGCTTCGGTCAAAATTGCTCTAACTTCTAACTATCAACATTATATTTCCCACCACACGGCGGGCATGGAAGTGTTTTGCCCAAGGAATCGGTTTTTTGTCATTCAGGCGCCATAAAGCGGTGTGCTATAAACAATATTTAGCAGGTAATTCAGCAAAAAAACCATCAGGCTGCTTCCA
>JAHYJP010000076.1 GCA_019429055.1 Bacteroidales bacterium | reverse complement strand
TTTGTAAAAATTATCAAGAGCCATTCGGGCCTTTTCGTTATAGAGAAATGCTCCTGCCCATCCTTTGGCAGAGCCCAGCACATCGGAATTGGAAAAACCACCCACAAATACAATAAAATCTATTTCCTCCAGATTTTCTCTTCCGGTAATCAGGTCGGTCATGTGCACATCCTTCACATCAAAACCTGCAAGGTAAAGTGAGTATGCCATCTCCCTGTCGCCATTTACACCTTTTTCACGGATAATTGCCGCTTTAGCCTTACGCGAACCGGCCGGTGGTGTTTTATCCAGCTCCATAGATTCCAGTGTTCCTTCAAACCCGGGAGCAAACCTGTAATCCAGCATCTGCTCTTTGTAATTCCTATAACGGGCTTCTGCAAGCATTTTTCCGCTTTGATCGCGATCCAGCAGGTATGATGTTTTGTACCAGATATCGCGCAATGCATCCACGTTAAAATCAAGCTGCGGGCCTTTTCCGTTGATTCTAAGCACCCGTTCATCAACCGGAGAACCAATTTCCCTGAAAGTAACTCCGAATTTCTCAAAAACTTCTGCTACAGCATCGCGGTCAGAGATCTGAATTACCACAGCAGGGTTTTCGCTGAAGAGTACTTCGGCTAAATCATTATCCGGGAAAACCGACAGGTCGGTATGGATTCCGTGGCTTGCGTTGGCAAAGCACATTTCAAGCAGTGCAGTAACCAGTCCGCCAGCCGATACATCATGTCCTGCAAGGATAAGGTCTTTATTAATTAATTCCTGTATAGCAGTAAAACAGTTTTTAAAATACTCAGCTTCCTTAACCATAGGAGTTTCGCCACCCAGTAAATTCAAGGTTTGAGCAAAACTGCTTCCGCCCAACTTCATCCTGTCAGATGAAAAACCGATATAGAGCAGTACCGATGAAAGGTCTTTTACCAATACAGGTTCCACCACTTTTTTCACATCAGAAACTTCAGCAACCGAGCTCACAATTACTGTTCCCGGTGAAAAAACTTTTTTCCCATCAGGATATTTCTGTGTCATGGAGAGAGAGTCTTTACCGGTAGGGACATTGATTCCCAGTTGACAAGCAAAATCGCTCAAAGCTTCCACCGCTTTATATAACCTTGCATCTTCACCTTCATTTTTACACGGCCACATCCAGTTTGCGCTGAGGCTAACACCTTTTAAACCGTGTGTAAGCGGTGCCCAAACCAGGTTGGTAAGCGACTCGGCCACAGCCAGCACAGAGCCGGCAGCGGGATCTATCAGGGCGGCAACAGGAGCATGACCGATGGAGGTGGCAACCCCTTCCCTGCCCCTGTAATCGATAGATGTAACACCGGCATTATTCAGGGGAAGTTGAATTTCGCCGGCACACTGCTGTTTCGCAATCCGGCCGGTCACAGAACGGTCAACCTTGTTGGTGAGCCAGTCTTTGCAGGCTACTGCCTCGATTTGCAAAACATGCTCAATATATTCTTCAATTTTATGAAGATCGTATTTCAGGGGCCTGAATTTTGACTCACTGGCGCTGTCCTCCATCAGGGTTTTGGGGGCATTGCCAAAAAATTCGGAAAGCTGCAGGTCGATGGGTTTATTTCCTTTGTTGTCTTCAAACTTCAGGTGCATATCGCCTGTGGTCTCGCCCACAACATACATGGGGGAACGCTCACGTTCGGCCACATGCCTTAGGTCTTCAATATCTTTTTCCTTCATTACCAAGCCCATGCGCTCCTGCGATTCATTACCCACGATTTCTTTGGCAGATAGCGTAGGATCACCCACCGGGAGTTTATCAAGATGTATGGTTCCGCCGGTAGCCTCTACCAGTTCTGATAAACAATTCAAATGTCCGCCGGCACCATGATCATGAATGGACACGATGGGGTTTTCATCGCGCTCAACCATGGCGCGTATGGCATTCATAGCCCGTTTCTGCATCTCGGGATTGGAACGCTGAACGGCATTCAGCTCAATGGCATTGGCAAACTCGCCGGTGGCAACAGATGAAACGGCGCCGCCACCCATACCGATGCGATAATTATCACCACCCAGAACTACTACTTTATCACCTTTTTCAGGGGTGTCTTTCAAACTGTCTTCCTTTCTGCCAAATCCCACACCACCGGCCAGCATAATCACCTTATCGTAAGCTAAGGTTTTGTCATTTTCGGTATGTTCAAAGGTGAGCACTGAACCACATATGAGAGGTTGACCGAATTTATTACCAAAATCACTGGCTCCGTTGGAAGCTTTTACCAGGATCTGTTCAGGGGTTTGATATAACCACGAACGGGGTTGAATATTATTTTCCCAGACTTTCCTGCCGTGCTCAAGTCGCGGGTAGCTGGTCATATAAACTGCAGTACCAGCAAGGGGCAACGAACCTTTTCCGCCCGCCAGCCGGTCGCGGATCTCTCCCCCTGTGCCGGTTGCGGCACCATTGAAGGGTTCTACTGTGGTAGGAAAATTATGGGTTTCTGCTTTAAGCGATATTACGGTCTGGATGGATTTCTCATTAAAAAAAGCGGGCTGGTCCTGTCTTACAGGGGCAAATTGCACAGCATAGGGGCCCTGAACAAAAGCCACATTATCTTTATATGCCGAAACCAGGAAATTGGGATTTTCTTTGGATGTGCGCTTGATAAGCTGAAACAATGAGCTGGGCTTTTCTTCACCATCAATAATGAAAGTTCCGTTGAAGATTTTATGGCGGCAATGCTCTGAGTTTACCTGTGAAAATCCGAACACCTCACTATCGGTCAGTTTTCTGCCTAAGCGCTTACTCAGGCCATTCAGGTAAGATACCTCATCAGCGCTAAGAGCAAGACCTTCCTGTTGGTTATAGGCTTCAATGTCATCCACATAAAGGATATCATCGGGCTTTTTATCAATGGTAAAGATATGCTGGTCGAGATTGTGATAAAGTACCTGCAGCATAGGGTCATATTCAGCATCGGGGCCATCTACCCGGAAAAATTCTTCGATACGGATAATCCCTTCAATTCCCATATTCTGGGTAATTTCAACAGCATTGGTACTCCAGGGGGTAATCATTTCGCGACGGGGTCCGACAAAATGACCGTCCAATGACTCCAGCTCCATTCGTTTTGCACCACTAAAAAGCCATTCAAGCTTTTCAATATCTTTTTCTGCAGGCTGATTGTGTATTTCAACTGCAATGATGAGATTGGAGTTACCCCCAAAAAGAAGAACCATGATAAAAGTATTTGGTATTACTGACTTTTAATTGCGCTGCAAAATTAGCAATTAAAAATGTTTTTGCTCATTCTGATGTGTAACACTTTTAAAATTCCGGTTTATATATAATTTCAAAATAAAACTTAAGTAAAACACTGAATTTTCAGATATATGATAAGACCAAAAGAGAAATAAATACCACACAACCAACACAATCTATCAAAATCAAAAGTTTTTCACCACTATGGAAAATTTCACCAAAACAGCACAAACCAAAACCAAAGCCAATCTTGAAACCTGGAGCAGTAAAATAAACATTCGTGAATTTTATGTCAATTATGGCTCACCCTGTTGGATTGTTTCCAAAGATCAATTGACAAAAAACGTAAAGGATTTTGCTCTTTTCACAAAAAACAATGGCAACATATTATTTCCGGTAAAAACCAATCCATCTCTGGCGGTACTTGAGGTACTGGCAAAACTTGGAGTGGGTACCGATTGCGCCAACAGAGAAGAGATTGACCTGGCATTGTTTGCTGGGATCCCCTATGAAAGGATTGCCTACAACTGTCCTGTACAGGAAGTTTGTATTTCTGCAAATCTTTTGAAGAGAGGAGCTATAGTAGTAATGGACGATCCTGCCGCCATCCATCAGTTGCAGGACCGGTTGAAAGTAAAACCATTCCCGGGTAAGTTATGGTTGAGAATCAATCCGGGTGTAGATATCAGATATAAGAATACCAACGACAACCAGGAACTCATGTCGCATGCGGCAACCTCTTCCAAATTTGGTATTCCTTCAGAAGACCTGCCTGAGCTTGTTAAAACCCTGAATATGCCGGTAAGTGGGCTGCATGTTCATGTAGGGACACAAATGGACAATCTTACAAGTTTCCGTAACTCAATGGCAGCCATGCATAAACTGGCCTATGATTTGCGAAACACCGGCCATCCCGTTGAACATCTAAATCTGGGGGGTGGACTGGGTATTCCTTTTATGGAGAATGATGATTTTCCATCACTCGACCATTGGGTGGAAGAGATGCAAGCACTGAAAGAAAAAGACTTCAAATATTATGTTGAGCCGGGCCATGCTCTTGTGGGCAATGCAGTGGCATTATTAACCCGTGTTGAAACCATCAAACAATCCAGGGGTAAACGCTGGGTTCTTATCGATGTAGGAACCGATCAGCTGGCCAAGGTAACCCTGCTACGCTGGCCGCACCGCATCTTAAATGCATATAATCAGCCTGTTGCCACCGGTGGAAATGATGCCATTGCAGGCCCGCTTTGCTTTGCAGGTGATACTCTGCTCGACAAGGTCAATGCAGATGGAATTGAGGTAAATCACCCCCTGCTTATTACGCACGCCGGAGCCTATACATTTTCGCTCTCAAACCGTTTCAATGGCAGAACAGGTCCTGCCTGGGTTGTCATTGATGAAAATGGTGATGAAAAGCGAATGAATAAAGAAGGCCGTTACGATAATCCATTTCTTAACAACTACTTCTGGGACCTGCGCCAGGAAAACCCACCTTTGGAGACCATCTCAAAAGAAAAAATCGAAGACCTGAGCAGCATCTACCTGAGAAAATGGGCTGAAGAAGATCAATATGAGTATCTGAATATGACCCGCACAGGAGAACGAACCTATGAGTTTGATGTAATGACGAATTCAAGGGTCAGTTTTATTTCCATGCCCTTTGCCATAAGAATTTTCGGAGATGCTGCAATAGTTGGATTGCTTCATATGATGAAGAGCGATAAAAAAGAATTTCCCATCTGGGGTCGCAAACTCATCATGGATTGTTTCGGGCAGGTAAAAACCGGAGTTCCAGTTCGGATTCGCATCTCATTCAGTAATCCGGTAAAAGAACTAAACGGTACAAATACAATTATTGCCCGATACGAAACAGATTGCTGGGATTGTTCGGGCAATCTGCTGATTAAGTTCTGATAACCTCCCATTTCTGCAATGGGTTATTTTTCTTTAATTATCAGAACAAATTGATTCGTTTTTCATTTATTTGTTAAACAATTGGATTTAAAAATGAATCAGGAGTTCAGATTATCATCTTTATTTACAGCTTCTTTCTTCAAATGGCTTGCCATTGGTGTAATAACAACTGGTGTTCTGACATTTTTTATCACATCGCCGGTTTTTGTTAAACCCATGTACCGGTCGGAGGCCATAATATATGTTCCCCTGACTTTATTTACGCAGCAATTTGATCAACACGGTATTGGCTTTGGGAGCAATGTTGAGATTGACGGTCACATTCAGATTCTGCGTTCAACACAATTGCTGGACAGCCTGATAAAGCAGTTCGATTTAACCAAACAATGGAACATTGATCCTTCTGATGAGGTAAGCAGAAGCAAACTGTATCAGAAAATTTCATCACGTGTTGAAATTACCAAAACAAGATATAGTTCTGTTTCTGTAAGTGTAAGGGATTATGAACCCGAACTTGCAGCAGCAATGGCCAATGCTATTGTTAGACTTGGCGATGTAATCAAAGAAGAAATTTTACTGGAAAACCGCCTGAATGCCTATCGTTTCGCCAGGGAACTTTATGAACAAAAACAATCAGAAATCCTCGCGATTGAAGAAAGTTTTGGTAAATTGACCGATGAAAGGGACAGCCAGGCTCCTGGTACTGAAAGTTTCAGGCAACGGACTCTGTATGAAGCCGAACTCTGGGAACTTACAGACCGAAAGAGCCAGTATGAGAAACTCAGAAAGAGTCTGGAAACTCCTCTCCCACGTTCTTATGTAGTTTCTCTTGCCATTGCTAATCATACGCCCGCCTGGCCTGCTCGTTTACCCATAGTTACCGGGGTTATTATGTTATATATTGTTGTGGCATTGTTTATTCAAATCCTCCGAAAGGATGCTCAAAACAGGTGAGAGTCATACTTTAACTCATCAAGCCCTGCTATACCTTTTGCCGGCAGCTGTATTGGTGATGTTCGCCTTCTTTGCAGCAAAAAATACCATAATCATGGTTATTCCATTAATCATATTTATGATGGGATTTCTGGCCTGTTTTATTGTCAGGTTAAATCTGCAGGTTCATTTATTGAAAACAATAGCTTTGCTGTTACCCTTTTCAATAGAGCTGCCTTTTTACATGAATTCCATGATACGATTTCCGGGTGAACTCTTCATAGGAATAGCTGCTATGACATTGATCATAGAAATACTTTGGCAACCTTTGAAGGATATAACAAATTCATTTCATCGTGAATTTTTATGGGCATTACCTCTGTTGCTGGCATTTCTTATTACAATTCCATTTTCTGAAATGCTTTACGTTTCAGTAAAATTCTCATTCATAAACATACTCTACATATCGGTCTTTCTGATATTTCTGGCACGTCATTTAAGAAAAAATCCGGGGCTTTTCAGCAGGCTGTTACTTTTATATGGTGCGGGGATCATTATAGTGGCACTATCGGGTTTTTACAGGCTATGGCAGTGGGAGTTCAATCCCATTGTGATACGCGGCATTTTTCAGCCATTTTATAAAGACCATACCCTATTTGGGGCATCTTCTGCTCTGCTGGCAGCAGTTTTTTTCGTTTCAGGGATCCGGAACCAAAGCGCCTTAAACCGGTTTATTTTATGGGGATTTTCAGCTGTTTTTGTATTAATGGTAATTTTCAGTACCAGCAGGGCTGCCTTTCTCAGCCTGATTTTCATGCTGGTAGTATTGATGATGATGTATTCAAAATTTCGGATTATTTACATTATTATTTCATCCCTTATTGTAGCTGCAATTGTTTTTGCATTTCGGGGTAGTATAGAAGAGCGGTTAACCAGAGTTGAAACCATATCATACGACGAACACGCTGGCTTTATGGAGAGGGCGGAATCTGCGGCCAATATCACTACCGATATGTCCAACGTTGAGCGGCTTAATCGTTGGGTATCTGCATTACGCATGTTCAAGGAAAGGCCATTTACCGGATTTGGCCCAGGCACCTATCAGTTCACCTATATTCCATATCAGGAGCCGGGTCTGATGAACCGTCTTTCAGTTACCAACCCCTTTGAACCGCCTGAAGGCTCAGGAGGTACAACCCATTCAGAATATCTGCTGGCATTAAGCGAAATGGGTATACTGGGGTTGATTGGCTGGATAGTATTACTTGGCAGATGGGTATATATTGCATTTGAAAAAAGTCGCAACCATCCCAACCGATGGCTCATTATAACAGCAATTGCAGCATTATCTACTTATATTTTTCATGCAAACTTCAATAACTTTTTAACCACCGATAAATTTGCATTTCTTTTTTGGGGAACAGCAGCATGGTTAATAACAAATCTTTATGGAACAGAAAAAAAACCCGAAATATTACACGCAGATTGAAAGCTATTACGACAGCGATGCTGACGACTTTGATGCACGATACTGGAAAAACTATGTACTACAAAGGATAAGGCAGGATTTCAGAGAAGAGGTAAAACGTCATCAATTTGCCAATATGCTAGAAATAGGTTACGGAACCGGCCTGGATATGGTGCATTTCGCAAAAACCCACCCTGATGTAAAAGTAGCAGGCATTGATATTTCCGGTGAGATGAGAAACATTGCCCGGATACGTGCACAAAAGGAGAATCTTTCGAATGTGAGAGCTGAAAAGGGAAGTGTAGAAGATATTGGGAATCTTTTCCCGGATGAGCAATTCGACATGATCTATGTATTTTTTGGTGCCCTTAATACCGTGGAAGATCTGAAGAAAACTGCCGATATTTTGCATCGCATCGTTGCACCTGACGGAATAATGGTTTTATCTTTTGTAAACAAATATTACCTGGCGGGTATGATGATAGAAATTTTGAAACTCAGATTTCGTGCAGCTTTTTCGCGATTAAGGAAAGTCTGGGGGGGATATTCTCCCACAGAGTTTTTGCCCAGCCGGTGCTACCGTCCCAAAGAGATAAAGAACATATTTTCGCAGTTTAGCCTGGTAAAAAGAAAAGGTTACAGCATCGTTCACCCTGCCTGGTATTATCATGGTCTCAATCGTTTAATGAAGAGAGCTTCGCCTTTGCTCTGGAAATCTGATATGCTCATAAATAAAACCTTTGCCTGGAGATATGGCGAATATGCTTTGTACGTTTTTAAAAAAGATTCAAAAAATGAAACCTGAATTTGTAAAGGTTTTAGAAGCAGAGATGATCATACTTCCCTGAGCTTTAAAACCATATCTTGTAAGATTTGGTTTATTCTGTTGAAATCAACATCTGCTTTTTTATGAACTTCGGGGTATAGTGTTGTCATGGGAGTGGAAGACACCAATGCGTCTGCTGTAGCACTACCATACAAGGACTTTGCTTTTTCATAAGAAATGTTTTCTGCTTCTGTTTTGAGCATATCAGCAAGGATTTGGCAAAAATCCTGATGTAAAATAATATCTCCGGAAAAGACATTCAGATTTTGCCCCTTTTCACCATACAGACTGAGAGCATCAATCATGGCAGCACAATCATCAATATGAATTACCGACATGGGATGATTTCCATAGCAGGGTATTTTGCCGGTTTCCATAAAATGCTTCCAGAAGAACCGGTAAAACCAGGACTGTGCTCCTACAATCCATCCTGGCCGGGCAAAGCGCACATCCAGAATACCTTGCTTTTGTGCTCCAATCCATGGTTGTTCATTGCGAATATAGTATTTTGCAAATGCATCAGGTTTCAGTTCTGAATTTTCATCAGCAGGATTTTCAGCGTCTCGCCTGCCATACATCAGAGATCCGGATACATAAACCACCATGGGAGGATTTGAAAGTTGAGCCAATGCATTTACCCATTTCTGATTGGCATTTTCTCCCAGATATGACTTGATAGTGCGGGTAATAAAGTTGCTGCCGGCCGGACGGGCCAGATGAAATATTACATCAGGCGGATAACGGTTAAACCAATCAAAATTAAAAGAGTTTAAGCTGCCGCTAAAAGTATTGAATTGCTCCAGGTAACGACGGTTCCCCTGTTTGTGATAAAGTACATGAAGATGATTTTTGGGATTTTTTGCCAGATGTCTTACCAAAGCACTTCCGATATAGCCCGTTGCACCCAGTATCCAGATGTTACGCTTCTCATTGTTCATCGCAAAGTAAAATTAAGCGGTTCAGCGCTGAGAAAAGGTATACTTTGTCTTTTTTCAAACTTCTTTAATTTTGAAGAGTAATCATCAGAAACCTGCATTTGTATCTTCTCAGGGAAATAACGTAACTCGTTCCTTTTCAGACTGAAACTATTTTCAAAGGATTGATTATCCATCTTTGCGTATTTTTTATGGATGAAATTAACAGACTTCTGAAACAGGAATTCTTCAAATTTATCTCCCATTCTGTTATTGAGTAATTTTTCAATCCACTTTTTAAGCCATATTTCACCTTCAATACAGGCTTCATTTTTTTGGACAAATTCAGGATAGAAGCTTTTAACCCAGTGGTTATTATCAATCATCTTACCATAAAAACTGCTAATGAAAACAGGCAGTAAAAAAACTATTTCTGTGGCAGCAAAACGATTTTTTTCTTTTATGGCAAGGTTATCAGTATCTGTAAAGTAATTGATGCAAAAATTCCGGTAAGAGTTCAGCAGAAATATCTTTTTAAAAAGGGTGAGAAAAGTTCTGGTTATCCATAATCTGCCCGGTTGTGTAAGAATAAAATAATCAATATCATCCTTTTCTCCCATATAGCCCTTTGAAATAGAACCCGACAACATAATGCTTCTCACGTAAGGAAACCACGATATAACACGAGAATAAAACATTGCTGAACGCATTCTCTTCTTTGCCAGCATATTACCCTGTTTTCGCCTCTCAATCTTGGATGAGTCACCCACAAAATAATATCCATCCTGATATTTCACAACACCTTGTTTTTTTAAATCATTTAATGCCTGCAATGTTTCAGAATCATTCCTGTTTTTGCGGACATATGAAATAATCTCATCTTCTTTCAGGGGATAAGAAAAGACATCAAAATAAAGAATGGTTTTCAAAACATTATCATGCATGAATAAATAATTTTTGCTCCTTTTGTAAAATGTTCAGAAGCTTTTTTTTCAATACAGTTTTAAACATTTCAAACCGGTAAAGGTTGTAAGCCAAAAGCTTAATTTCAGGTCTATTTAACAAGCTGATCAATTAATCCCCTGAAAATCAAATGATGGAAAGGCACTACAGAGTACCAGTACATTCTTCCCCATAAACCTTTGGGTCGTAATGTGGCAGTCTGAAATAATTTATCTTCATCTATTTTAAATTCCAGCCAGGCTTCACCCGTATGCTTTTTCGCAAAGGCTCCGGTGGTGAGAACCGGTTTTTATCACGAACACAACATACTACTTTGTAGCCTTTATTAACCAGCACAGGCAGTAATCATTTGCTGATATATCCGGTGGCACCGGTGATGATGATTTTTTGCATGGAAAAGTTCTGTTAAGATGATTCTCAGATACAATAAACCCTGAATAAGGATAAATATTGGAATAAAGATTTCGCAACAACCTGTTTTAGAAAAAATACTTTCTTAATCATTAATAAAAACCCACAACCCCACTGCACCAAACAAAAATCTTTTCTTTTCCCTAACTGAAAGACCATCAGAAAATTCGGAAAGAAGATCATTGCTCATAAAATTCTTGAAGTTGCGGTAATGGTCGCCACCAACCATTTTTTCCACTGCACGGGTGGCAAAACGACCCAGGGGTTGCGTATGATTGTCGAAGCTGTAATCCACCACAATAATTAAACCACCGGGCTTTACAATACGTTTCGATTCCAGAAAAACTTTTTGAGCCGTATCTGCCCGCATTTCATGCAGCGAAAAACTCATAATGGCTGCATCAAAAGCATCATTATCAAAAAAAGTTGCAGATGCATCCATTTTCAGACAGACATCTTTTAACCCGTTGCGCCAGGCCTGGTGCAGCATATTTTCAGAAATATCAACCCCAATGGCACCAGCGATACCTGCTTTTCTCAGATAAGTAATCTGGTTTCCCGTTCCACAGCATAAATCAATGACTTTTCCGGCACCTGCATTCTTAATGGCTTCTGCAACCGATCTGCGGATGTTGCGAACGGGGATGTGTAAAACTTTGTCGTAAATACGGGCCAGAAATGGGCTGTAATGGTTATGGGATGCCATTGAAATATCGTTTTAGTAACTCATCTAACCTGTAATCGGAGAGAAATGTTTTTGGAGTTAAACGAAATTTACTAATAAATTTCAAAAATCAAATTATCCTAAAACTAATTCATGATGAAACTCTTACATAGCAAAAATAAATTTTTGTTTTGACCCTAAAAATCAGTAACATGAAAATATTTATGGAAGCGGGGGTCCAATGGCTCACTTCCAATGGTCTTCCAGCTAATCTGCTTGACTTTACCTATGATGACCCGGGTACGCAGCGCCAGATTAATGCACTCTTCTATCCTTCCATCCCGGCCAAAAGTGCTGTAGGTGTCAGTAAATCCTTCATTGTTGATCATCTCTTTGCTTTCTATAAACTTATGTATTCCATGCAGCCATTACTTTCTCCTGCGAGTATTCCGGGCGAACCTTTGCCTGGTCCTGGTGTATGCCTGGGGCAATGGATCAAACCGGCCCTGGAAGAAGTTTTGGAAACAACCATTGATCAAACCGATTGGGAAAACTGCTTTACCCCGGTTTATGATGGTTTTTTGGAGGAGATCCTTGAACTTGCGCTGAATCAAACGCTATTGGAGCCATTACCCTGCACATTGATCATTGCCGGTTTGGTAAGACGCCTGCTGGATAATGAGTGCCTGGATCAATTACCGGAAAGTTACTCCATGGAAAATATACAAGAGATCATTCGCTTAAGCCTTAATGGATTTTTGCGATTTAACGGGGAACCTGATACGTTTTGCGAAGAGCTTTCATTTAAATATGATTTTGCTAAGGAAGGTTCAGAAAGCAATTACATTAAGAACATTAAGTCTGATGATTTTTGCGATATTGTGGCTCAAACCTTTGGCGGTTCACCGCAGGTTGCTGTAGGGTTTTCATCCGGACGCATGGCTGCCAGGCTTTGTGCACTGGGTGCTGTTGACCCTAATGCAAAATATGGCCCGGGATTTTCAGAAACACGCAACGCCATCAATTACCGGCAAAACCTGAATTGGTCATTGAACGATGAAGTTATGGATGGAAATACAACAACGGAATTTATTTACGAAAATCCGGATGCGGATCTATCGGTTACGGTAGCCTTTGAGCTGATCACCGCCACAGTTTTACCATCTCCTGAAAGCATAAAGATTTTCCCAAATCCCTTCGCAAGTCCACTTACCCTGCAAAACACCACCTGCATTCGCCAGGTGATCCTTATGAACATTACAGGGCAGGTAATGAGAGTGATGGATGTAAACCAGGAAGAAAATATTACGCTGCAAACCGAAGGTCTCCAGCCGGGGATTTATCTGTTACGACTGATTGCCAATGATGGAAGTGTGTTAACTTTCAAGGTCAGTAAAATGTAAAATACTCTAGATGGTAGTTTTTACCAGCATTTGAACCTCCGGCAGAAATAAATTTGCCGGGGGTTTCATTTTTCAAAAGGTTCTCTTTTTTTTGTTGATGAACAAATAATCTAACATCACTTTTGTTTGTATATTTACAGCTGTAAAACCAAATGATATTGAGAGCAATGAGAATTCTAATCGTATCGGCCACCACCCTTGAAATAAAACCGCTGCTTAAACATTTTAAGTTTACTGAACGGATCAATGCACAAATGAACCGTTATGTCTTCAATGATATGGATATAGATGTGCTCACCACAGGCGTAGGGATGGTACCTACCGCCTACCTTATGGGAAAAGTACTTGCCGGTAATCAATACGACGGAGCTTTTAACCTGGGTATTGCCGGTAGTTTCGTGCGCGAACTGGAGCTGGGTGAAGTTGTGCATATTACGCACGATCAGTTCCCTGAACTGGGGACAGAACAGGGCGAATACTTTTTGTCGCTGATTGATTTGAAATTACTGGAAGAGAATTACTTCCCATACCGAGATGGACAACTGGTAAATGACCTTCCCATAAAAAGCAAAATCATCAATGAGTTAAAGACTGTGCGCAGCATTACGGTAAACCGGGTACACACTACCAATAGAAGCATCGAAAAAATAAGAAAGCGATGCAACCCCTCCACCGAAAGCATGGAAGGTGCAGCATTTTTCTTTGCCTGCTTTGCAGAAGATATTCCATGTGCACAAATCAGGGCTATCTCCAATTATGTCGAGCAACGCGATGCCGATCGCTGGAGCATTCCCAAAGCTATTGAGAATCTGAATAAGGTGATCCTGGGAGTATTACATGAATAACAGGGTTTCAATTAAGAAATAAGTTTTGCAGTCATGACTCATTTTCTTATTGTCTCATTTTAAAAGATACCCTATAACTCATTAACCCAATAACCTATTAACTTTTTTTTCTAAACACAATATTCCAACCCATGATCATAGTAACAGGAGCAGCAGGATTTATAGGCAGTTGTATGGTAAATAAACTCAACAATAAAGGATATAAAGACATTATTGTAGTGGATGATTTTTCGCGACCCGAAAAAAACATCAATCTCGACAATAAAATTTACCGGCAAAAAATTGATCGTGAGGTTTTTTTTGAATGGCTGCAGGAAAACCACAGGCAGGTAAACTTCATCTTTCACCTGGGGGCAAGGACAGATACAACAGAATTTGACAAAAAAGTTTTCGATAAGCTCAATTTAAACTATTCAAAAAAGATCTGGCAGGCTTGTGCGGAATTTGAAATACCGCTGATTTATGCTTCATCTGCTGCAACTTACGGAGATGGAAGTCTGGGTTATGATGATTCTCATGAACTGGTAGAAAAACTTAAGCCATTAAATCCCTACGGAGAAAGTAAAAATGAATTTGATAAATGGGCATTGCATCAAAAAAAGAAACCCTATTTCTGGGCCGGTTTGAAGTTTTTCAATGTTTACGGGCCCAACGAATATCATAAAGGTCGCATGGCTTCAGTGATTTATCATGCTTTCAACCAGATAAAAGAGACCGGAAAAATGAAACTCTTTCGTTCACACAAAGAGGGCTATAAGGATGGTGAACAGCTCAGAGATTTTATTTATGTTAAAGATGTGGTAAGCGTTTGTTTTTTCCTGATGATGCAAAAACGTAATTCAGGGATTTTTAACCTGGGAACAGGTGAAGCACGCAGTTTCAAGGACCTGGCAACAACCACATTCCAGGCAATGGAAAAAGAACCGGTTATCGAATTTATTGATACGCCTGAGGATATCAGGGACAAATATCAATACTATACCCAGGCCAATATGGAAAAAATCAGGGCGATAGGATACGTTGCACCTTTTCACACTCTTGAAGAGGGGGTAACCGATTATGTGCAGGGATATCTGGTGGCCGGAACTTACTATTAAGACCCGGGGTGTAAGTTCTCAGAGAATGGTTTATTGGTTACTGGATTAAGATCAGAAATCAGTAAGATAATTTACTCCCGGTTAAAAACGTATTGAAGGATATTTGCCCCCATACGTAATGCTTTCAAACGAACTTCCTCAGGATTGCCGTGTACAATCTGATCTTCCCACCCATTTCCCAGATCAATCTCATAAGTATAATACAATACCAGCCTGCCTTCATGAAAGATACCGAACCCTTGCGGGGGTTTGCCATCGTGCTCATGTATTTTTGGCGGGCCATCGGGAAATGAGAATTTCTGGTGATAGATGGGATAGGAATAGGGCAATTCAACCAGTTCATGCTCAGGAAAAACCTTGGCAATTTCGCGCCGGAAGAAGGGATCAAGTCCGTAATTGTCATCCACATGCAGAAACCCGCCACCAATAAGGTAGTTGCGCAGATTTTGTGCTTCCTGGGCTGAAAAGACCACGTTGCCGTGTCCGGTCATATATACAAAGGGATAATTGAACAGGTTCTGGCTTCCCACTTCCACATTGGCAATAGTGGTATTGATGGATGTACCAATCTCCCGATTGACAAACTCCACAAGATTGGGTAGTGCGGTGGGATTGGAATACCAGTCTCCCCCACCCCGGTATTTCAGAGTTGCGATCTGGTAATTTTGAGTGAAAGAAACAGAATGGATAAATATGATAAAAACTAAGATAAGGTTCTTCAAAAACATTTCAATATAATAGATTTTTTCTCAAAGATTTTTCAAAACTTGATTTTTCAACTCAGGTAAATGGTTCTTAATGATTGCCCAAACAATTGAATTATCAATACTATCATAAGCATGCACCAAACGGTTACGAAAAGCAATAATACTGTTTCCCTTTTCAACTAAATCAGTTTCCTGAATTTTTCTGAGTTTATTTAATGCTTCACCAATAATAACTAATTGTCTCTCTGTAGCACTTTGTGTTTTTAAATCTGAATTATAAGAATCAAAATTATTTGTATCCTTAACAAATAACTCAATATGTTACAATGCTGTTAAAATATCAGATAAGTACTTTTTTTTCTCTTCCATCATATATCAGCACTTTTGTATCATCGATACTTTTTTTCAAAAAAGGATTCCTTATGGAATTTTCGGTGAGAAGATCAATCTTACGATGAAAGAAATTCTCCAGTTTATCCCACAACGAAATAAGTTTTTCTCCTTTTAATAAAGGATCCTCTTCATCAATACTAACCAGAAAATCAAAATCACTTTCTTTCTCATTAAATTCAGGGGTTATTGATGAACCAAAAGCATAGAGAAACAGCACATCGTGCTCACGACATATAAGTGAAAATTCATTTATTTTTCCTTGTATTTCGTCGATTAGTTTCATAAATCAAATATACCAATTTTTTTGCCTGTTAAACTGCTTGCTATTTTTAGAAGAGATTTTCACTGAAATTTCACAATCACGCCTAACCTTTCAGAAATAACAATTCTCAAAGCTCCCCATTCAAAAAATTCACTCCCAAACATGCCACCAGAGCCGCCGTTTCGGTACGTAAACGGTTTTGCCCGAGAGAAATTGCCTGTATGCCTTTACTTCGGGCCAGTTGCACTTCTTCAGGACTAAAATCACCCTCAGGTCCTATCATGATCATTACATCTTGCCCGGGTTGATATGCATCACGCAAAGGGTTTTTATCTCCTTCATCGCAATGGGCAATAAATGAAGGGGCGTGAGAGCTGTAGTTTTTTACAAAATCTTTAAACTTAACCGCATCATTTAACCTGGGTAGCCATGCCCGCTGTGACTGTTTCATGGCAGCTACCATTATTTTATTTAAACGCTCAGGTTTTACAATCTTGCGTTCCGACTGGGCGCATATTAATGGCGTGATCTCTTCAATGCCACATTCAGTGGCTTTCTCCAGGAACCATTCAAAACGATCGATGCTTTTGGTGGGAGCAACGGCTATATGCAGATGAAAGTTCCTTTTAGACCGGAGCTCGCGTTGGATAATGGCTGCAGTAGTTGATTTAGCATTGACTTCCACAAGCTTTGCCACGGCAAATGTACCATTCCCGTCAACAAATCCAATCTCATCCCCTGCTTTCAGACGCAGTACTTTTGTACAATGCTTCGATTCTTCAGGTGATAGCTCAATGATAGCATTTTGCAGATTTTCTTCGTAAAAGATGAACATGAGTAAGTTTTATGGAACGCGGATCACGCTGATGATTATGATTTTTTAAAGTTAAAAAAGCAGTATTATATAATTATGAAACAATGCAGGACAAAGTTATGTTTAAGTTTGTTAACTTCGTTGATAACTAAGGAAAATCCTTCTAAATGCAGAAATTTCTCACCATTTTAAACCATCGTGATTTTGTACTAACTCTTGCATTGGTTGTGGGTTTAATTCTGGGCGAACATACACGTCCACTAGCCGAAATATCGGTCTATACCCTTGCCTTTGTTATGGTTTTTGCCACAACAGGTTTCAGTTTCAAAAGCTGGGTACCTATAAGCAACGCCCTGAAGCCACTTGCGTGGTCAACCTTTCTCAACTTTATTGTTTTCGGACTGGTGCTCATCGGGCTGTCGTGGTTGTTTTTCTCCAATGATCCGGCTCACGAGTACTTTCCCTATTATGTGGGATTTATCCTGGTAGCGGCTGCACCACCAGGACCATCAGTGATACCTTTCTCCACCATGCTCAACGGAGATAATAATTTTAGTGTAACGGGTGTTTTCGGGCTGCACTTTATTGCCATGGTGCTTACCCCGCTTATTCTGCTGCTTTTCCTGG
>JAHYJP010000075.1 GCA_019429055.1 Bacteroidales bacterium | reverse complement strand
ACGTGCAGCAGCAGCCCGATCAAAACAGGAAAAGCAAGAGATCGTTCGTGAAGTTGCTGTTGAAGTTGAAGAGGGTGTTCGCCGCACAACCACCCGCGTGGAAGAAGCCCGCGAAACCATTGAAGAAAGCCGCAGAAGAGGCGAAATATCTGAAGAAGAATATGAAAAGCGCACCCGCAGGGTAGAAGAGATCGAAAAAGAAATTGAACAGATAGAAGCAGAACGCAGAGGAACCGAAAGGGTGATCCGCGAAAGGATTCCTTAATTGCATCAGGATGTATTATTTGGACGCTGAGCTTGTCGAAGCGTACGACAGTCTTATGAAAAGTTGTCGTTTCGACAGGCTCAACGACCTGAACTCACGTTTGAGAAAATCCCGTTTTTCATTTTCATTACACCTTGATAAAAATCCTGTAACGGTACAAAATATAACCGATCAGCCAGAAAAACACCACATGGGTTATGGCATACAGTAACGACCCGTTAAGGTTTCCTGCCAGGGGAACAAAAATGTTATTGTAAAGCCAGCCGCTGCCGGTAACAATCTGGCCATCGGCATTTTCCCAGCGGATAAGCATAGAGAGTGTTCTGGCCCAAAGTCCTGATAATGCAAAAATAAAGAGTGGATTTACTCCGAACACCATAAAGAAATCCGACCATTTTTTGTATCCCTTCACATCTATGATAAAGATCAGAAGTGCAAAAAGCAATGCAGCCATTCCGGCGGTGTATAATACGTATGAGCTGGTCCATAAGGGTTTGTTGATGGGAAAGGCAAATCCCCAGATATATCCTGCTGCGGTAAAAATGGCTCCGTAAATGACCAGTTGTTTGATCACCTGCATTTTATTGGATTGTTGCCTGATGAGCATCCCGGCAAGATATCCTATCAAAACCGAAACAACAGCAGGGATGGTGCTAAGCAGCCCTTCCGGATCAAAAGCCACACGTTCACCGTTTTCCATAAAGCCTTTCCAGAGATGACTTTCGCCCAGTATGGCCCTGTCGAAGGTGAGCGCGACATTTCCTGTAAGGCTGTAAGGGTCATCGCCACCAAAGATCCACAATATTCCCCAGTAAGCCAGCAGAATCCATGCGCTGTGAATGATAATCCATTTGCGATTGGCTGCCAGGGCAATGATAGCTGCAAAGCCGTAAGCCAGTGCAATGCGTTGTAAAACGCCCATGATGCGCAGTTCAGAATAATTGCTCATCCATTGCGGGAAGGAGTTCAGAAACAGGCCAATAACAAATATAAGTAACACTCTTCGTCCAATCCTGAGCAATGACTGTTGGTTTAAACCATGGTCGTATTTTGAGAAAGAAAAATACATGGAAACCCCCACCACAAAAAGGAAGAACGGAAAAACCAGGTCGGTGGGTGTGCAGCCATGCCATTTGGCATGAAGTAAAGGCGGGTAAACATACTGCCAGCTTCCGGGGGTGTTAACGAGTATCATAAAGGCGATGGTCATGCCACGCAACACATCCAGTGCGAGATAACGGTCGGAGATCTTTACCATAAATTCTGTTTTAAAACCTTTTTCGTTGTAACCGGGATGTTCTGCCGTTTTTGATACCGGGGTCAGTTTTGCCTGTCGATGGTAAACTGCACCAGATCGCGCAGCGACTTTCTCCAGGGGGTATCGGGCAAAGTATCCAGTATTTCAAAAGCTTTTTGCAGGTTTTCTTCCATTTTTTTTCGGGCATAATGGATGCCACCACTCTGGTTAACCTTGTCAATAAGCTGGGCTACCTTATCTGTATCCTGGTTATGGTTCTTTACAATATTGATGATTTTTCTTTTTTCCAGGTAGGTAGAGTTGTCGAGAAGGTAGATCAGGGGTAAAGTCATTTTCCGCTCCTTGATATCACCTCCGGAAGGTTTACCTGTGTTTTTGCCATTGCTGAAATCAAGCAAATCG
The DNA here is from genome assembly GCA_019429055.1 of Bacteroidales bacterium. Lineage (GTDB taxonomy): Bacteria > Bacteroidota > Bacteroidia > Bacteroidales > UBA7960 > SKVR01. Next base: position 15,596 of record JAHYJP010000075.1, on the reverse strand, counting down.
TCCTTAATCTGGAAGGCAATACCGGTATACTCGCCCATCAATCGTAATTTCTCCTGTGTTTCTGCATCGGCACCGGCAGAGGCAGCACCACATGCAAAGCAGGAAGCAATAAGCGAAGCGGTTTTTTTCTGAATAATCTCAAAATAAACATCCTCTTTGATGTCAAGGTTACGGGCTTTTTCCAGTTGCAGCAATTCTCCCTCACTCATTTGTTTCACAGAGCGCGAAACAATTTTCAGCAGATCAAAGTCATCATTATCGAGTGCGAGCAACAATCCACGCGAAAGCAGATAATCACCCACCAGCACAGAAATTTTATTCTTCCAAAGTGCATTCAAAGAAAAGAAACCACGCCGTTCGTTGGAATCGTCAACCACATCGTCATGAACAAGAGTGGCGGTATGCAACAGCTCAATAAGAGAAGCTGCGCGGTAGGTCCGTTCAGAAATTTCGCCGCACAAACCGGCAGTAAAAAATACAAATAAGGGACGCATTTGCTTGCCCTTACGCTTTACAATGTAGCGGGTAATTTTGTCAAGCAAGGGCACCTTGCTTTTCATGGAGTGACGAAAGCGTTTCTCAAACTCCTGGATATGATTGTCAACAGGTGCCTTTATATCATTGAGATTCATCAATCAGTTTTTGTTTTTCAGATCACAAAATTAGGGAAAATTAGTTTGGAATGGGCTAACATTATTAAAATGATTATAATGCTGAAAAGTTCACAAAACAGGCTCTTTATATGAAAGTAATTGTATTGATCCCCTATTGTTGTAATATTTTTTTTATTTCAACTTCATTTTTTACCTTTATACTTTAACCCATCAACCCATTGATATAAGGCATGTCGGCAGATATTCTCAAAACTCCCATTGAATATTTAAAAGGTGTTGGGCCCCAGCGGGGCGAATTGCTGAAAAAGGAAATGAATATTTTCTGTTTTGAAGATCTTTTGCACTGCTATCCTTTCCGGTATATTGACCGTAGCCGGTTTTACCTTATAAATGACATAACTGACGAAATGCCCTATGTGCAGATAAAAGGTTATATCAGCGATATTCAACTGCACGGACAGAAACGAACCACCCGCATGACAGCCATCCTTACCGACGAACAAGGGGCCAGGCTCGAGCTGATCTGGTTTAACGGTTTCAAATGGCTGAAAGGGAAATTCCTGCCCGGCACGGAATATATCGTTTTTGGGCGTCCGGGAAAATTTGGCAACAAATTCAATATTGCTCATCCCGAAATTGAGCCGGTTACTCCTGACGCAATCCATCAGCAATCGGTTATGCAGCCGGTATACAGCTCAGGCGAGAAGCTTAAATCCAGAGGGCTCGACAGCAAGGGGATCAGCAAGCTGTTGCGCACTTTATTGCCGGTGGTTGAGAAACATATCCCGGAGACTTTGCCCGATTACGTGCGGCGCGAATTACGGCTCATGGATCTGAAGCAAGCACTTTTCAATGTGCATTTTCCCGAAGATAACCATTCGCTGGCCCGTGCAAGGGCACGCCTTAAATTTGATGAGTTGTTCTATATCCAGCTGAACATGTTGCGCCTCAAGCACCAGCGTTCATCAGAAGCCCGGGGACATGTTTTTAAAAGTGTGGGCGATTATTTCAATAACTTCTATCACAAAAATCTATCCTTTGAACTTACAGGTGCCCAGAAAAAGGTTGTGAAAGAGATCCGCAGCGACACCCTGAGCGGAAAACAGATGAACCGACTGCTGCAGGGCGATGTGGGAAGCGGCAAAACCATTGTTGCCGTTATGACCATGCTCATAGCTATGGATAATGGATTTCAGGCCTGCCTGATGGCCCCTACTGAGGTGCTTGCCAATCAGCATTACGAATCCATCACCAATATGCTGGAGGGGTTGAATATTAATGTCCGTCTGCTCACAGGTTCAACCAAAAGAGCCCCCAGGAAAGAGATTGCTGAAATGCTTCAGGATGGTTCTCTGCATATTCTCATTGGTACACACGCCCTGATTGAAGACACAGTCATCTTCAACAACCTGGGAATGGTGGTGATTGATGAACAGCACCGTTTCGGTGTTGCCCAGCGTGCCAGGTTGTGGAAGAAAAACATTACTCCGCCCCATGTTCTGGTGATGACGGCTACACCCATTCCCCGCACCCTGGCCATGACCCTCTACGGAGATCTGGATGTGTCGGTGATAGATGAATTGCCTCCGGGAAGAAAGCCCATCAAAACCATTCACCAGTACGACTCCAACCGGCTGAAAGTTTTTGGCTTTATGCGCGATCAGATTAAACAGGGGCGGCAGATCTATGTGGTTTACCCGCTCATACAGGAGTCGGAGAAGCTTGATCTGAAGGACCTGCAGGATGGTTATGAAAGTATTGTGCGGACGTTTCCGTTGCCCGATTATGCTGTGAGTATCGTACATGGCAAAATGAAATCGCAGGACAAAGAATACGAAATGCAGCGCTTTGTAAAGGGAGAAACGCAGATCATGGTGGCTACAACAGTAATTGAGGTGGGCATCAATGTGCCCAATGCCAGTGTGATGGTTATAGAAAGTGCCGAACGATTCGGACTTTCGCAGCTTCACCAGTTGCGTGGCAGGGTAGGACGTGGTGCCGACCAGTCGTGGTGTGTGCTGATGACAGGTGTAAAACTCTCCAATGATGCCAAAAAGCGGATTCAAACCATGACAAGTACCAACGATGGGTTTGTGATTGCTGAAACCGATATGCAATTGCGTGGACCCGGAGATATTCACGGCACGCAGCAAAGCGGTATACTTGATCTCAGGATAGCCGACTTAAGCAAAGATGAAAAAATTCTGAAATATGCCCGGCAAAAAGCACTGGACATTCTTGATAAAGATCCAGATCTCAGGCAGGCAGAAAACTATGTGCTTTCCAAAAACCTGCAGAAGCTGTTCCGGCATAAGATAGTGTGGAGCAAGATCAGTTAAGAAAATTGTTTTTCAGGCAATAAAAAAAGCCGCATCCAATGAATGCGGCTCATATTCTTTTAAAGGTTGTTTCTTAGTTCAGAACGAAACGTATGGGCAGGTTAAACTGTACCCTTACAGCCTGTCCACGCTGGCGACCCGGTGTCCACCTGGGCATGTTTTGCACAACCCTAACGGCTTCTTCATCCAGACCACCACCAACGCCTCTTAGAATTCTTACGTCGGTAATGCTTCCGTCACGCTCAACAACAAAAGTTACGAATACTGTACCCTGGATACCGGCTTCACGGGCCATGGTGGGGTACCTTAAGTTGCTTTGCAGATATTGCATCAGGGCAGCATCTCCGCCGGGGAAACCTGGCTGGTCTTCCACAATGGTAAAGATCTGTTCTTCCTCAACCTCTTCCTCCTGCACAATAATAGGAGTAAATTCCTGAACTTCAGTAAATACTGTAGCTTCAGTGTCAATCATGAACTCCTCATCAATTTCCACGTCATCGTCAACAATTACAAGCTCCTGCGATGGCTCCGGTGGGGGTGGAGGGGGTGGAGTTTCGGGTCTGGTAATGGGAATATCTTCTTCTTCAATGAAGTCGATTTCCAGGATTCCCAGATCCACTACAGTTCTTTCGTAGGTTCTCCATTCAAAAGCTACCAGTGTAATACCCAGCGCAATTACAAGACCGGTCATCAAAAAGATGCGCTTTTTGTTCTCAAGGTCCGCTTTTGGTGATTTTTTTGCTTCCATAAAGTTTTATCCTGATTTATACAGACTTTGCCTGTGTGATTTTTTAAGTTTTCGGGCTGCTAATATACAAATTTTTTTGCTTTAACTCCAATGTAAATTATAATGACAAAATCTTCTGTAACCGATTTGTTTTTCTTAAAAAATAAAAAAGCAATACTCCGGTTGCCGAACCTGTTGTGTTGGCAATTATGTCGGCCAACTCACCGGTCCTTTCAGCAATGTAAAAGTGCTGTATTACTTCCGTAAGTCCACCATATAAAACGCAAAAAACAACTGCTAAAGTATATGCATTCCGTTTGATAAATTTTTTATTTCCCTGCTTAAAAAAACCATAAGCCGAAAAAATGCCCAGTAAAAGGAAAATACCTGTATGAACGATTTTATCAAAGTGTGGAATGAGAAACAGGGGCGATTCAGGAATACTACTTCCGGGGATTGCTATGATAAAAAATATTACAATAGTCCATACAATCGCCGGAAGTAAATGCCTGAATCTCATTCTAAAGATTTCAGTTTTTTGGAGAAATGTGGTGCAGGCTAAAATATTAACCTACCAGTTCTTTATACTTTTCAACATCGAGAAGTTCGTCAAGCTCAGATGGATCGCTGACTTTGATCTTTGCAATCCAGCCTTTTCCATAAGGATCCTGGTTAACAATGTCGGGGCTTCCTTCAAGTTCATCATTGAATTCAAGAACTTCACCGGAAACGGGCATAAAAAGATCGGAAACAGTTTTTACTGCTTCAATGGTTCCGAAAGTTTCTTCCTGTTCAAGGGTTTCTCCAACTGTGTTTACTTCGATATAAACAATATCTCCAAGTTCATGCTGGGCAAAATCAGTAATACCAACAGTTGCAGTATCGCCTTCCAGTTTGATCCATTCATGATCCTTGGTGTACTTCAAATCATCAGGAAAGTTCATGTTCTATATAATTTTAAGGGGTGATTATTATTAGGTTTGTTGATGGTTCAAAAATACAATCTTTTTCCAAACAAAAAACAGCGCATTTAAAAAACCGGGATATGCAGTTTTTTATATTTGCTTAACTTTATAGCAAAATTTGAATTATGATATATCGTACCCAACTTTTTGCATTAGTAATTTTTGGTCTTGGTTTAATTATTTCATCGTGCAGAAGCATTGAGCCTGTGCCGGTAGTAGTTGTGGAAAATACCGAGCTGATAAGCGAGGAAGTTCAGGAACAGATTGAATCTGTAAGACCACCAGTACAGCAAGATTCTTCTGACCTTCCTGTCAGGCCCGGACCTTATAATACACAAGCCATGACACAAGAATTAACCAATTTTTCCTTTGATCTTTTCAGCAACCTGAGTAATCAGTACCCACAGCAAAATTTTTCATTCTCGCCCGTATCTCTTAATATGGCACTTGCGGTAATATACAGCGGAGCAATGGCCGATACACGTAATGAAATTGCCGATTTAATGGGTTTTGAAAAGGATGCTGAGATTTTTCACACTAACTGGTTCCACTACTTTTCTGGCTTTGCCCGGCTGGAAACCGACACACTACTCGATTTTAATCTTGCCAACAGGGTATTTGTGGAGCAAACCTACCCTGTGCTTGATAGCTACAGGCGCGATGTGCAAACCTTCCATGGCGGTGCATTTGAGCAAATGGATTTTATAAGTAATGCAGGGCAGGCAGAGCAAAGAATCAATGCCTGGGCTGAAGAAATGACCCGCCAAAGGATAAAGGACCTTATTCCGCAAGGCACCCTCGATCATATGACACGCATGGTTCTGGCCAATGCCATTTACATCAAATCAGACTGGCGTCATCCTTTTGAAGAGGAAAATAATATTCAGAAAGAATTTCATGCCATCAACGGCCGGATTGAGACTGCCGAATTTATGACCCAGCGCGAAAGCCGGATACCTTACCTGCAGCTTGATGATCGTAAAGTGATTCAACTACCATACACGAGCCCCCATTTGTCGTTGATGATCATTCTCCCCGAAGAAAAAGCGGTAAAAGATATTTCAACCTACATTCCCGATGCGGAGCAGTATAAAGAAATCATTGATAACCTCAGGCGGGAGGATGTTTACATGGAGATCCCCAAGTTTAAACTGGAGTCCCAATTCTCTCTTTCCGATCATCTTAAGGAAATGGGAATGGAAAAAGCTTTTGACAGCAGGGCAGATTTTTCAGGCATAGGAGGTCAACGCGATCTGTTTATCAGCGCCATACTGCAAAAGGTATTTTTTGAAATTGATGAGAAAGGTTCGGAAGCAGCAGCCGCTACAGCAATAATTGTTACAACAACTGCTTTAATGCCCGGTTTTGAAGAACCCAAAGAGTTTATTGCCGACCGGCCGTTTATTTTTATCCTGAAGGAGAATCAGTTTAATACTCCCTTGTTTGTGGGGCAATTTGTGAATCCTTAGAAGTTTTTCAGAGTAGGCCCAGTTCGAGCATGGCGGCTTCGGTCATCATTTCTTTGTTCCATTCAGGTTCAAAAACCATTTTGATTTCTACCTTTTCAATTCCTTCAACGAATTCAACAGCATCTTTAACTTCGTTGGGCATGGTATCAGCCACAGGGCAATTGGGATTGGTAAGGGTCATTGTGATCAGGACCGATTTATCGTCCTTAACATCAATTTCATAAATAAGACCCAGGTCGTAAATGTTTACAGGGATCTCGGGGTCGTAAACGGTTTTGAGCGCATCAACAATACGCATCTCAAGGTCCATATAGTTGGTTGAATCTTCCATGATTTTATGTTTTAATTTTTGTGCTGGGCCTGAAAAGCCAGTGCATAAAGCTTCATTTGCTTGATCATATTTACCAATCCGTTGCTGCGGGTTTGCGAAAGATGTTCTTTCAAACCTATTTCATCAATAAAGCCCAGATCGGCATGAATTATTTCTTCAGGCGCCTGTCCCGACATGACCCGCATCAATATCCCAACAATGCCTGCTGTGATCAGTGCATCGCTGTCGGCTTTGAAATAAACCTTGCCATCTTTATATTCAGCATGAACCCATACCTGCGACTGGCATCCGGATATCAGGTACTGGTTTTTCTTGTATTTTTCATCAATCTTATCAATGGATTTTCCCACTTCAATGATGTAATTGTATTTGTCCATCCAGTCATCAAAAAGCGAAAACTCTTCAATGATCTCTTGTTCCTTTGCTTTTATGCTCATTGCAATGATAGGTTTTAACAGGTGTTACGATAGTTTAAACAATTCCAGGGTAAAAAGTTCGAAATATTTTATTCAGGCATGATCTGCTGGCGTTCCTTTTCACTTAAATCCAGATCAGATGCAATTTTGAAAGGGCTGGGTTTGTAAATCAGAAAAAATAAAATTACTACAGCCTGAAGAAATATCAGGTTTGTATTGGCGGTAAGCATAAACCCCAGGGCAATGATAATACCTGCAGAATTCATCAGTGCAAACCTTATAAGACTGGCCAGGTGGTATGCTACCAGTTTTGCTGCCAGTTTCTGATCTTTTTCTATCCTGTTGATCTGCCTTTGGGGCACCAGGTAACTGATGGGAGCAATAACGATCAGGATTAAAATCAAAACCGTTTTCAAAATGAATGCTGTATGGGGGTCAGAAATAATAACCTCTCCCACGTTGCTTACAAAAAGCGAAGCAACCACAATGAATGTAACCAGGCCCAGCAGCATGGCCCAATATAAGAATGAAATACTACGAATAATATCCCTGGGTTTTTGTTCCTTCATAAATTTTTAATAAAAATCAGACTGTAAAATTAAAGAAAAAACACCACCGCAGGAATTACTCAAAAATCATAATGTAATAACTAACCACCTTCTCAATCCCGAATCGCTTACGGTCTCGGGGTCCCGAAATCTTTCAGTCTCGGGGTTTCACTTCGTTCAACTTCGCTGTCGCTCCGCCCCTAAACCCTTAAAAGCTATATTTGATCCCATTCTTCAAAGAATAAAAAAGGTTTGGAATATCCAGTGGCGGGAACGAATCATAGGCCAGATTGTAGGTTACCAGGAAAGAAAAGCTGTCGTTGAACTTCATCTCAAGTCCTGTTTCGCTCGAAATACGGTATTCGCTGAACCGGGCAAAATCGGGCTGGTAGTAGGTAGTATGCGAAAAGTTGATTCTTTCATCCAGGGCAAATGTGCCTGAAACATATAAATCGCCCTTGAATCTGTCACTGCGGGTTTTATCATCATCATTGAGTAATTCGTGTTCATACATTACAAGGGGTGCAATGTAAATTCCGAGATTTTTGTTTTCCAGGATTTTAAACCTGGGACCACCTCCCAGCAGAAACCTCCTTTGAAGCAGGCGGATAGAGTTGTACTGATGCTGGGTAAAAACCTCGGCGGTAGCAAACCCTTCCCCGAGCGTGTAATTGTAGCGCAAATGCTGGAAACCGTTATTGATAAGATTATCTCCCTCCACGCGCATAAAGCTGATGTTATTGAGAAGCAATACCGTATGCCTTTCTTGGTGATATTGTACATGCGCTGTTGTACCGGTTTCGAAAATCTGACGAGTGTTTTGTGTAAGCATCAGATTCAGATCAATATATCCCTGAAAGCCGGGTTTGGCTTCCTTGCGGCTTTTTTCAATGTTTACTAGCTGAGCAGAAATGTTGGTACTGAAAATACCTGAAAGTACTATGACCCAAAGAATTCTTAATATCATTTTTTGAAAGCTCCCTTTAATTATTCTATCACTTATAAATTCTTAAACTGCCCGATTGTTCATTTATTTTGCCCGATGGTTAAAAGCTTAAGGTGGAATTAAAAAAAGTTTCGAAAAAAATCCTTTACTTTGATAGGCAGAATAACTGCCATGCTGGAAATATCTGTTTAACCTGAAACATTTGAACGATGAAAACATCCCTTAATCCCGTTTTTGGTGTATTGTTATTTTTAACGATCCTGCCCATGTGCATGTCAGCACAGTCACAGCGATTTACAATCCTGCACACAAGCGATGAACACAGTGTTTTTACGCCTCTTCCGGCGGTTGATTACCACTCCGAAAAGAAAGATCCTGCCCTGGGAGGTTTTGCAAGGCTGGCAGGCATGGTGAAACAAATCAGATCTGAAAAAACAGATGAGCCTGTCCTTTTGCTTTCTTCGGGCGACTTTATCGGGGGATCTCCCTATGCCTGGCTGATCCTGGAAGGTTATTCTCCTGAGATTGAACTGATGATGGAAATAGGGTATGATGCCTCAACTATCGGTAACCATGAGTTTGATTATGGACCTGATGCACTGGCAGAATATTTTCACCGGGCCGGATATCCTGATGCGCATAAAAAGCTTCCCATCATAATTTCCAACCTGAGTATTCCTGAGGGGCATGCAATTCTGGATATGGAATTTCTTCCCAATAAAATTATGGAGCTTGAAAACGGATTGAAAATTGGCCTGTTTGGGTTACTGGGAACAGATGCCTATGCTGTTGCTCCCTATGCCGAACCGGTGCATATAAAAGATCCTTTCAAAATTGCACAGCAACAGGTTGATAAACTCAGAGAACTGGGTGTCGATGTTGTAATTGCACTTTCGCATTCGGGCGTCAGGGAGGACCGAGAACTTGCACAGAAAGTCAATAATATTGATATCATCCTTGGCGGACACGATCATTATCAAACGTTGCAGCCTGAGATCATCAGCAATACCATTCTCCTGCACAGCAGTTATTACCTGGAGAATCTGGGTATGCTTGAACTTGAGTTCGACAACTCAACCGGTAAAGTTCGTTTACTCAATGAAGAAAACAACTCTCCATTCCTGATACCATTGGATGACAGTGTTACGGAAGATCCTGCAATACTTGAGCGGATAGAATATTTTACGGCCAGATTAAATGATTTTGTAATTGATTTCAGCGACAGCATCTTTACAGATGTTTATGCCCATATTCTGCATTCCGACTTCCCTTTGGTAAAACATCAGGATCTGGTTGAAACCACTGTGGGTAATTTTGTTGTGGATGCCATGCGACTGGAAGCAGAACGGGTTACCGGGCACAGGGTGGATCTGGCAATCCAGGCCAATGGAGTAATTCGTGGAGATATCATACCCGGTACAATGGAATGGTCAGAAGGAAAGGTTTCGTTTATGGACCTGGTTACTATTGCAGGCCTGGGCTCGGGCCCTGATAAAAGGCCGGGCTACCCCATGGTATCGGCTTATCTTACTGCCCATGAAGTATATAATCTGCTGGAGGTTGCCGGCTTGCTTTCAAAGCTGATGGGCGATACCTATTTTCTCCAACTTTCCGGACTAAAGTACTCCTACGACCCGGGGAAAATTGCCTGGCTTACCATTCCTTTTGCCAATATTCCGGTGCCGGCTTATCGTTCGGTTCAGGATGTGAAGATATTTACCGGTGAAGGTGTGCAGCATAATGATGGCTATGTTCCCCTTGAAAGGGATGACCCGCGCCTGTTTCATCTCGTTTCCGATTATTACCTCACCTCGTTTTTACCCATGATAGGTGAGATATTACCCAGGCTTGCTCTTGTACTCAAGGACAGAGACGGCAACCCCATTGATCTCGAAAATACCATTATTTATGAAAATGAGCGTGAGTTCAAAGTATGGGAAGCAGTTGCCCGTTATGCTGTTTCCTTTGAAAAAGGAGCTGACGGTTTGCCGGTAATGCCTGATGTATATCGTGATACCCAGGACCGCATTGCAGAAGAAAAAGGTGTTCCGCTGGCTATCTGGGCATGGTCGGGACTTATCGCAGTGCTGGCTGGGTTGGGATTCCTTATCAACCTGGGAATTAAAAAACTAAGAAGAAGAAAAAGGTAAATCAGCTTACATTTTATTCTGCTTTTTCTTTTGCACCCTTTTCGGCATCTTTCAGGTCTTTCAGGATGTTCTGAACTTCCGTTTCGGTTGATGTCAGTGTTTTTCTGCAAAACCGGATAAGTTCGGAAGCTCTTTTTACCTTTTCTGACAATTCATCAACGCTGATTTCGGCGTCTTCGATTTCCTGCACAATGGCTTCGAGTTCTTCTATGGCCTGGGTGTAGTTCATGGGGTTTATTTTAAAAATTTGATCATTACAAAATTAATCAATTAAAAGTCAATATCGTATAGTTATACATTTTGGATTTTGAACGCAGACTACGCAGATGCAAAGCATCGCAGATTTTCGCGCATTTTATTATTAAATCTGCGTTCGAAGATCAGCCTTATCAGCGTTCCATTCAACAACTATACGATATTGAATAAAATAATTCCCTTAAATATCCCTGGATTATTATTTCTCGGATTGTGTGTAATACACCCCCATTGCTCCCGGATTTAAACCTGTGGGGAATGAATACTTTTTGTTGCCGTTGCTGTCAAAACAATAAACCATACCTGTGGATACAAACCCTTTGGCATCGGAAATGAAAACTTCGCCTGTAGTTTTATCAGCATAAATACCGTAAATCGATTCAATTTCAGTATCATCATTGATAAAGTTTTCAGAAACTACTGCCCGGGTTTCCAGGTCAATGGCCATTATGCTGGCAATGCCTCCACTCATCCAGTCGATATGATAAACATAGGCCAGGTTCTTGCCCAAAGTGAAATTCATTGCCTGAAAATCAGTAAAAGTGTGGATGAGCTCATCCGACTGAGAGTCGATGATGTGCAGGAACATACCTTCATCGTCATAGTTTCCACGTGAGATAACATATACGTTGCCGTTTTCATCGGTCTCCAATGTGTATGGATTGCTGCCAACGGTTATTTTTTTCGTTTCTTCCATGGTGTCAAAATGGATTACTGACACGGTATTGTCGTAATTGGGAAAATCCAGGCCGCCGGAGTTGGCCACATAGATTTTATTATTGGAGGTTGTAATTCCATCGGGATTGCGCCCTACGGAAATATATTTTTCAATTTGCAGACTGGTTGTATCAATTACTGCCACCGTGCCATCGAATGAACAAACAAATGCTTTGTTGTGCAGGAAGGCAACACTCCTTGGCTGGCGTGGTATTTCACCGTCGAAAAAGGGGATTTGCATGAGTGATTTTCCATTGGAAGCATTGAGCACTTCCACCTGACTTGAACCACTCATCATAATATATACTTTACCTCCATAAATTTTCAGGTCGTTTCCTGTATCACCCAGCTTACGGTCGTTTTGTGTTTCAAACCAGTCGGTTACTTCCTGCTCTGTTTCAAAATCATACCAGGTAAGTGTGGAGTTGTTCATGTTGAACAAACCTTCGTTAAGTACATAAATGCCTTTACCTGAAAGAGTAATATCGTCACTGTTGTCCGGTGCTTCGGGTTCTTTCTCGCAGGAAATAAAAATGGCAAAAACCGGTAAAAGGATAAAAAGCTTCAAAAATGTTTTCATAAGTATTGGTTTTAGATAGATTAATATTGATAAATTAATATTGATAGATTAATATTGTATTTTTTCTGAACATCCGTTTCCAGGTCCCGCATAGGCGGGATTTCAGCATCTGACATCACACATTTGACCTCATACATTTGCCATTAAAACCCTGCTTCCACCCTCACAAAATACCCTCTTCCAGGCATGGGAAAACTTCTGATTACTTCGTACTGCCTGTCAAGCAGGTTATTTACTTCAAACCGGATTTGAAAAATCGTTTTGCCTGTGCGAAATTGATATCCTGCAACAACATCATGATGCCACCAGGATGGAAGCATATTTTGGTAAATATTTTCTGCAAGAACATATCTGTGCCCGTTGAAAAGACTGTTAAATCCCAGTGAGAAATTTTCATATTCAAAATTTATCCCACCGGAAAAACTTTCCCTGGGGATATAAGGTATCTGATGCCGGTACCAGCTTGCGTTATCGCGGGTAATATCTATGGCTCGCTGCAGGGTATAATTGGCAAAAAACCCTGCCGCAAAAGAACTTCCAGGATTATATTGCCCCTGTAGTTGCAGTTCCAGACCCCTGATATCAACCTTGCCGATGTTTTGCATCGACCAAACAAAGAGGTTCTGGGTAGGAATGGCTAGAATTTTATCTTTCACGGCATTGTAAAAAATATCGGCACTTCCGGAAAGAGATAAAAATCCATTTCTATCATATCCTGCCATCATGCCCAGGTTAAATTGTTGCGCATACTCGGGTCGCAGATCCGGATTTCCCACCCTTGCAAAATAAAGGTCGTTGAAGGTGGGCATGCGGAAGATATTCTTATACATAAACCTGAGCCTGAGCAAAGGTTCGGAAGATGTGAGCCGGTAAGCAAGAGAAAATGACGGGCTCAATGCACTTTGGGTTGCTGTTGACTGCGATTGTTGTGCCTGGTCGTTTACCAGGGTTGAAAGAAGGTTTGCCTGGGCATAAAGCCTGTTTCGTTCATACCGGGCTCCCAGATTTGTCAGCCATGAGTATCGCAAAGGTTCTGCAAAACCCGGCAGATTGGAATCCAGAGAATTGATGAACAGGTCAGATGCCATACTTACCTTCAGGTCAGAATTCAAGGGGTAAACAAAAGCCTGGGAAAAATAATATTCCTGCTGGCTGAATGTGTTGCTGAGCTGGCCCTGCTGGTTCAGATAATTCTTTTCAAGATAATGCAGCCATGCGTTTGAAAACCTGGCCAGCGAAAGCATTTGCAGCTTTTCGGGGTGTGAGTTCTCATACCGAAGATTTACCGAAAAATCTTCATTCCATAACCGCTGCGATGTATGGGTGTTGTATAAAATAACAGCTCCCGGCAATCCCCTTTCCGAATTGTAATACCAGGCATCAATCTGGAGATATGAATGTTCCTTTAACCGGTGTCTTAAATAGACTGAGGTATTCATTGCTTCAATATCAGAATTGGTTCTGATTTGTTGCTCGCTGCTGTAAGGATTCTGAAAAGTGTATTCACCATGTGCTGAAGTGTAACTGAAATTTATACCGGCATTTGTGTTTTTGAATACTTCTGCATTTGTGCTGAAAAAGGGGTTGATAATTCCAAATGAGCCGCTTCTTATACCTGCTCTGGTTTTAATATCATTTTCATCAGGGCTGAACGGTTTGGTGCGGATGTCAATTACATTGGCTGAAGCATAAAATCTTGCCGGTTGCAGCAAATGCAAGGGTTGCCCTACAAATAAGGTTATGCTTTCAAGATTTATGAGCGGAATTTTTCCCAGGTCGGTCTGGCCGGTAGCTGCATCATTAAGCGGTATACCGTCAAGCATTACCGAGGTATGATTGGCCCCGAGACTTCTTACCATTACGGTTTTTAACCCACCGATTCCACCATAATCTTTTATGGTAACTCCGCCAAAGTTTCTCAAAGCTTCAGCCGCAGAAGCTCCGCTAATAATGGCTAAATTGGGCGATAGCATTTGCTGCATAGGAACCGGTGAACGTTGCTGCAAAGTGGGATGACCGGCGATGACAATCACCTCACCCAACCTTACAGTATCAACAGGTTCCTGCCAGGCAAAAACCTTGAAAAAGCCTGTAAGAATGATGAAAAAAGCAAGCAAATGTTTCACAGACATTATAGAAATTTTAATACATCCGATGTGCAAAGCAACATATAATCAGCTATTTAGCATCAAAGGAGAAATCGAATCAGAAAAATAAAGATGTAATATGTCTTTATTCTTCGCTTTTCACCCGAAAGCTACGAATTGATATTTGCAGGCAGGTCTTCTGGCTCGTCCGGTTTTTTTTGACGCCTTCCCATCCCGATTAATCCAGGACAGTGGCAGGAGTATGTCAAAAACCTTTTATTGGACTTACAGCTACGGGGATAGCTCCCGGTTTGCACGGGATTCCCTTTTCATCTTTTGCGGGTAACCGCAAAAAGAAACCTGCAAAGGTTCGGGGCAAAGGTAAGGCTTGTTTGGAAATTTTGAAGGGAAATTTTAAGAAAAATTTTTCAGGTAGTTAAACCCTTATTCTTCAGTTCTTTTTCTGAAAAAATACTCATTCACAGGCCACATCAGCACAGCGTAGCCAATGATTCCGGCAGCCACCCAGAATAAAAAGACTATAGCTGAGCGCAAACTCAGAAAAACTTCACCAAAGGGTTTTTCCCAAAGGTTATAAATGCCGGTAAAAAGAAACAGGATGAGCCCAAAACCCAGGCCATAAATCAGGGCATATTTGAAGCGGCCCATTTTGCGGGTTTCGGCCCATTGCCGCACAAATTTCTGGTCGGATGATTTCATAAAGCCAGGATTGGTTTGGAAATCTTTATTCAAAAGTAAACTTTTTTACAAAACATTTAAAACTTCTGAAACAAAAGGCAGTAAATGTCTGTTGCTTAATGGTATTCTGATAGTTTTTCAATGACTCATCTCAAACCCCTTATCATCAGAAAATTAATTCACCTGATTACAGGCCTTTTGATTTTCTTCCTTACTTTTTTGTTGCAAAGGGAGGTGCTTCTGTGGCTGATCATTGCGGGCTCACTTTTTTCTTTTCTGACTTTTAACTATAAGAAGTTTCAGCTGCTTCACAAAACCACCGATGCCAGCCTGGGTACACTTTTTTATCCTGTGGGAATATTGTCATCCTATCTGATTCTTTATAACATGCCCATATTGTATTTTCAAACCAGCCTGTTGGTACTTTCCGTTTCGGATACTTTGGCAAATTTTATCGGGCAGATAAAAAAAGGGAATGGAAGAGTGGTAATTCTGCATGACAAAAAAAGCATGCATGGCATAATGGGATATGTCTTTTCAGCACTGATTATTTTTTACATCTTCCTGCCTGCAAGACTTACCACCGAGGTTTTTTTCATGGCAACGCTTATTTTTCTGGCAGTAGTTTTTGAAGTGGCATCGTGGCGGGGTTCTGATAATCTTACTATACCTCTGGGTCTGGCAATAGTATTGAAAACATCTCAGACCCAGCAGCCCGACTATTTGTTCCTCCTGGGGGTATTGGTTTTTATG
>JAHYJP010000329.1 GCA_019429055.1 Bacteroidales bacterium | reverse complement strand
GTGAATAATAGTTTTTACCGGAGTTTATTTGGCTATCTGCTTTTCGGATTTCTATATTAATACAAACACGAAAAACATGCGCATCACCGGCACCCATTTCAACTACTACTTCATCTGCCATCGCAAGTTATGGCTTTTTTCGCAAGGTATACAAATGGAGCATACCTCCGACCTGGTTTATGAAGGACGGTTAATTCATGAAAATACCTATCCCCGCCGTTCAGAGAGATACCAGGAAATAGAGATGGACGGAATAAAAATCGATTATTATGATGCAAAAAACAAAGTAATTCATGAGATCAAGAAATCTGATAAAATGGAACAGGCCCATGAATGGCAATTGAAATATTACCTGTATGTGCTGGAAAACAATGGGATCGAAAGCGTGAAAGGTATCCTTGAATACCCATCATTGCGGCAAACCCGCGAAGTTTTCCTGAGCAATGTCGACAAGCAACAGATACAGGATTTCGTGTTTGAGATCGGCAATATTATTCAGTCAGAACATTGCCCGGAAAAAATAAAGATCGGAGCTTGCCGCAATTGCAGTTATTACGATTTTTGCTGGATAGGAGAAGAACAACCATGAGAAAAACATTTTACCTTTTCAATCCCGGCCGGTTATCACGCAAAGACAATACACTTAAATTCACACCGGTGGATGAAGATGGCTACGAACAAAAACCCAGGTACCTTCCGGTTGAAGGGGTAGCCGAATTGTATTGCTTTGGTGCACTTGATGCCAACAGTACTATGTATAATTTTTTGGGAAAGAATGATATACCGGTTCACTTTTTCGATTATTATGAGAACTATACCGGAAGTTTTATGCCACGCGACGGACTGATCTCGGGCAAGATGCTCATGGCACAGGCAAAAATGCACAGCGATCACAAAACGAGAATGATCATTGCCCGGAAATTCGTGGAAGGCGCCGGTTACAATATGCTGAAAAACCTGATGTATTATAACCGCAGGGGAAAAGATACCGAACCACTCATTGAAAAGATCAATCAACTTCTGGAAACCGGAGTGGTAAAAGCGAATGCCATCGACGAACTCATGGGCATTGAAGGCAACATAAGAATACATTATTATGATGCCTTTAACTTGATTATCAACGATTTTGTGATGGAATTGCGAACCAGACAACCCCCGTTAAACCCCGTAAATGCGCTTATTTCGTTCGGAAACATGATGTGTTATTCGCAATGCCTCAGGGCGATTCATCAAACACAGCTCAATCCGGCAATCAGTTACCTGCATGCACCTGGCGAAAGGAGGTATTCACTGGCCCTTGATATTGCAGAAGTATTTAAACCTCTGCTGGTTGACAGGGTTATTTTCAAACTATTGAACAAAAAGATGCTTCAGGAAAAACATTTTGATCTTAACCTTAACAGATGTCTACTTAATGAAACGGGGAAGAAGATTTTCCTTGAAGCCTTTGAAGAACGCCTTCAGGAAACCATTAAACATCGTATACTGAACCGGAATGTGAGTTACAAACACCTGGTAAAACTGGAATGCTACAAACTTTCCAAACACCTGTTGGGTATGGAAGAGTATAAACCTTTTAAGATGTGGTGGTAATGCTTTTGTTGGATTTCACATTTGCAAAAAAATAAACAACAGATCGAACCATTCAGAAGAATAGAAAATAAAAACTGCCGGAATGTATGTAATTGCCGTTTACGATATCAATGAAAAGCGGGTGGGTAAAATGTTGAAACTATGCCGCCGCTATCTCAACTGGATTCAGAATTCAGTTTTTGAAGGCGAAATAACAGAAGTAAAGTTGCAGGAACTGATTTATGAAAGCAAAAAGATCATGAAAAAAGAAGAAGATAGCCTGATCCTGTTTACCAGTCGTGACCAGAAATGGCTCGATAAAACTATCGTGGGCAAAGAACCCGCCCCACTGGATAAATTCCTGTAACCTGCATAAGTTAAGCACATTAATAAATCTCTGATTGTCGATGATAATATCTGCTGCAGAGAAAAAAGTTCTTTGACATCCTTGAATCTTATACTAAGTTGAAAACCTAAGCATTGGATAGTTGTCGAAACCCCGGTGAAAATACCCTTTTGAACATCGACAATTTTTGATAGTTGAAAAATGTATCTTTTACCCGGCCAACACCTGAAAATCAGGTTAAAATTATTTCTAACTTTACGGACCCCAATCGTACCATAGTGGAATTGAAATGGGGCAGCTACATTAATTGCCATCAACAGGGCACTGCACCCCAATCGTACCATAGTGGAATTGAAATAAAGATGCAACAATATTGAATAGTGTTCATACTTTACACCCCAAT
>JAHYJP010000328.1 GCA_019429055.1 Bacteroidales bacterium | reverse complement strand
CAATTACTTTGTCTATTAAAATAAACTTTATATTACCGAGTATTTAATTTCTCTCCTTACCAACAGCAAACACAAACACATATATATATATAAATATAAATATATTCATATAAAAGAATTGCAGGATGTTTGAAGAAAAAGAAAAAAACCCCGCAACAAAAATTCCGTTGCGGGCTCCAAACCAAAAATATGTGCAAGCACATTAAGGCTAAGACTGAGCGATAGCGAAGCTGAACGCAGTGAGGTCCCAGGACTGAAAGGGTTCGGGATTGAGTTTAAGTTCCCGAATCGTCTATAGCACGGCTCAGGCTATGGCCTTCAGGTCATGGTTTAAGCCAGCAAACGTCTGGCAAGGATGGCATCCCCTGAGAAACTGCACAGCCGTATCGCAGCGATATTATGGTAGCAATAATGCATCATAACAACATATTCAAAGCCACATCAAGTCGGCATTTTTTTCCGGATATACCAACCCATGAATATTGCGCTGCAAAACCCATGCGGTCCTCTCAACCATCGGTGCGTGCAGCGCTTTTATTCATCAATGCCACATTATTCTATCGATATTTATCTCACACGGAGCTGGTAGTTTGTATAATCATTTAAAATCAGCAAAAAAACAGATAAATCCAGGCAGCCCCTCTGAAAGGGCCTTGGGTGGTTACCGGTAACAATGAACGCTGCATTGTCGGGAAGCAGACGAAGCCTTGATTTTTTTTGTCCCGCACGTGCGGGACAAAAAGCAAAATAATGAGGTAACACAGCAAGTGAATAGAAAATCAAATAATTTGCAAATATTTCAGAAATCCACTAACTTTACTTTTAATTTTCATGAATATCATAAGTACAATTTTAAAATTTCATGTATATAAGAAGCCAGATATTCAAAGACTCCGGGAAAGAAAGCTTTTTTCTTTGGGGAGCAAGGCAAACAGGTAAAAGCACCTTACTCGGCAACCTTTACAAAAACCATTTGTATATTGATTTGCTGTTGTCAGATGTTTTTGAGCGCTACCATCGCAATCCGGAGCTGTTGAGAGAAGTAGTTTTAGCCTGGGATGGATCCCTGCCTGTTATCATTGATGAAATACAAAGAATTCCTGCATTGCTCCACGAGGTGCAATGGCTAATGGTCAATACAGGTGCAAAATTTATTCTCAGCGGTTCAAGCCCCCGCAAAATTATAAAATCAGGTACAAATCTTCTGGGTGGACGGGCATTACGTTATGAACTTTATCCTTTGATAAAAAAAGAGATTCCGGACTTTGATCTTTTGCGCGCATTGAACTATGGGCTGTTGCCCCGGCATTACCTTTCGGAAAGACCGAAAATACTGCTGTCTGCTTATATCGGCAGTTATCTTCAGGATGAAATCATTGCAGAAGCGAAGATCAGAAATATCGGGTCTTTTACCAGGTTTCTGGAGATTGCGGCTTTCAGTAACGGAGAAATAGTAAATTACTCCAATATCGCATCAGAATGTGGTGTTAGTCCACCCACGGTCAGGGAATATTTTCAGATACTGGAAGATACTCTGATTGGCAGATTTGTACCCTCCTTTCAGAAAAAACCCAAACGCCGGATCATACAATCACCCAGGTTTTACTATTTCGATGTAGGCATTGCAAATTATCTTCTGAAGCGTGGAAATATTCTGCCCGGAAGTGAAACCTTCGGTAAGGCTTTTGAACATTATATTTACCATGAAATTTATGCACACCAACATTATACACAATCAGATTATACTATAAGCTATTGGCGCACCACCTCAGGATTGGAGGTTGATTTTATACTGGGAGATCATGAAGTAGCATTAGAAGTAAAAGCCACCCCCAATGCATCGGCAAGGCACCTGAAGGGTCTGAAAAGTTTTGCTGATGAATATACAGTCAAACGTAAAATCCTGGTAACTCTCGATCCCTTACCCAGAAAAACAGGCGATATAGAAATTCTTCCCTGGAGCAGGTTTCTTGAGTTGTTATGGGAGGGTGAGATCATTACATAATAAAATAAGCACGCAACCTATCAACCCAATGCAGCTAAGAAATCACCCCGTGATTTTTAAAACTGCGTCCCTGCGTCTTTGCGAGAGAATAACATTCGTGAAGAAACTTACAATATCCACAGTCCCTCTCCCCTTCGTTGAGACGCGGTAAAATGGGGAGCCAGAAACCTGCAGCAATTGGCCTTTAAGGCGGAGGTTTCCCCTGACGGGCCTGTCCCGACTATTTCGGGAGGGTTAGGCGGTGAGGGTAAA
>JAHYJP010000074.1 GCA_019429055.1 Bacteroidales bacterium | reverse complement strand
TTGACATTCATTAACCATTATTAACGGAAAAATTTGCTTAAATAGTTTAGGTATATTTTGGCTGATAATTTGGCAGAGAAAGCCTTTTCAGAAAAAACACAAACCAAAACGTATACCTGAAATTTAGAAATTACCGGAAGAAAAAGGGGGCGGGAAACTACAAGCCGAAAAACTTCATTTCCCACCCCGGCCTCTTCCTTAAAAGAAACCTTCGGTGAAAGGATTTAATTACGTTTGTAAATTGTCATTTCCGAAGGTTCAATGCAACCAAAATATACGAATTATGGCGCATTAAAGGAGGTGATGCAAAGGTAAGATAATTTTGTTTGACAGTTTGTAAAACTGTGTCTGTGATATGATAAATCAGGCAAGATAAATCTTTTTATTAAGAAAAAATTTGAAAAATGAAGAATATAGGATTAAAAACCTTTGCACTTATTTTTATTATAATTATTAATTCATGTGAAAAGGAACCAATTACTGATAATTCATCATTAGATAATACTTATTCAGGGAGTTCTTTGAAATATGAAAAAGTAGTAATTGATGATGTTATTGTTTTGAAAAATGATATAGAGTTCAAAGAACTTTATGATTTTATAATTGAAAACCAGAAAGAATCGAAAAAGATTTTCTCATATATCAACGAAAAGTACAAATTAACTTCAATGAGAGAAATATATGAGCAGCATATTCATAATTTCGATAACATAGAGTTTTTTGAAGCAGCTATTAATAAATTTCCTAATGTATTTAAAAATATAGCAATTGGCAATTCAGTTTATTACGACCTACCTGTTCCTAATTTAGCATCATATATGGTAAATAAGGATGGATACATGATAATTGGAGACTTTTTATTACAATTAAACGAACGAGGCTCATATGTTTTCAATTATGTAGAAAAAAGCATTGATGGCAATTCATTCTTTAAAAAGGAAAAATTAAGTTTTACTCCATATTTTAAAGAATCAGAAAGAGGTCATTTCAGTTACAAAACTGAATACTTTTCTAATTCGAGAAGAATAGTTGCAAGACTTTACATGTGGGAAATTTATTATCCTAATATTGGGGTATTGTATGAGTATGATGCTAGAACAACAGCTCAACGTAGAATACTCGGTGCATGGGTTCAACGAAGAATTTCTGAGATTGGCATAAGTCATGATGGGGGAGAGATTGTTTACCAATGGGGGCCTTCAGAAAGGTTAATTCCTATGGCTTTTTGGAAAAATGACAGAGCTGATATAATAATTACTTTTGCTGTAGCTTCTTATATCGATCCGATTAATCATGATTTGAGTTCTTTAATATTAACTCATTTTGGAACTTGGGACGGCTATGGATACAGAGAAATAGCAGAAAACGAACTTTTTCGATAGTATAAAAATAATGGCCGGTTGTTAGACTAAAAAATTCTTGTTATAATAGCCGGCCATTTAGTAAACAGACTTAATATAAAATATCAAATTCATGAAACAACTATCTCTGCTATTAGTGTTTGTAGTTTTGACTTTTTGTAATGCCCTTGCCAGGAATGAGACTGAGAATAAGTTCAATCATCAGATCGGAGTTCAGTTTAATCCGTTTTTGAATGATTTATTTTTTGAAGAACTTTCAGGGGGTGATTTTTCAAGAACTTTATGGGTGTTTTCTTCAAGATATGGTTATAAGGCGTCTTTTAACTACAATCTTTTACTTGGAGGAGAAGTAACATATATTCAAACATCATCCAGGAACCCAACAGGATTTTCTAAATTTAATATGGGACCATGGGGGAGATTCATTTTTCTTGAACACACCTGGGTAAAGCTCTTTACTGAATCATCCGTATTTTTATCATATTATGACACTAAGTTGTTTTCTTTTACAGATCAACCCATAAAAGATTCAGGTTTTGACTGGGGTTATTATTTGTCTCCCGGGTTTTCACTTAATGCAGCCGAAAGCCGGTGGAGTTTTGATTTTTCGTGGAAGTTCTCAACAATACCTCTTATTGATGGTCGTAAGGACGTTTTTTCGTTTAAAATAAACTTTCAGTTTTGACAGTATCGGGAGTTCATAAAGTACTGAAAATCACGATTTTTATCTCTCTTCATCTTTTCGTGTCTGCATCCCTGTCCTGGGCAGGTCAATACAGGTTGAGTGGTTTTGTTAAAGATTCCTTGTCGGGAGAAAGTTTACCCGGGGTTCATATTTTTTTACCAGAGAAAAGTACCGGAGCGACAACCAACAATTATGGTTTCTATAGTATTTTACTTTCCGAAGGGGAGCATAGGTTAGAGGTTTCTTACGTAGGCTACAGAACCCAAAGTATTGTTGTTTTAATGGAATCAAACAAACGCCTGGATATTAATCTTTCCTCAGGTTTTGATTTGGAATTAGTTGAAGTAGAGGCAGATCAATATTCCGTTAACATACCAACCCTGGGTACCATTTCTATGCCCATTAAACAAATTACCAATACCCCGGCATTGCTTGGAGAAAGAGACATATTAAAAGTCTTTCAGCTCATGCCAGGTGTTCAGAGAGGAAATGAGGGCACCGGAGGTTTGTTTGTAAGAGGCGGGGGTTACGATCAGAATCTTATCATACTTGATGATGCCATTGTATACAATGCCAGTCACTTGTTCGGTTTTTTTTCCTTATTTAACGGAGATGCCATAAAGGATGTTAAACTCATTAAGGGCGGCTTTCCTGCCCGTTATGGGGGAAGGTTATCTTCTGTAATGGATATTACTATGCGCGATGGTGACTTAAGGCGTTACAGAGGTGAAATAGGGATTGGGTTGATATCATCCAGGTTTACAGCTGAAGGCCCTGTTATCTATGACCGTGCTTCTTTTCTTATTTCCGGAAGAAGAACCTATCTGGATCAAATTTTTACTCCTTTAATGCCAGATGAGGAAAAAATCGGTTATTATTTTTATGATTGGAATACCAAATTCAATTACAAGTTCAATGATAACAACAGAGCCTACCTTAGTGGCTTCTTTGGAGAAGATAATTTAAATACAAGGTATAGTGAGCCGGGTCAACAAAACAAAAACGGAATAAAATGGAATAATGCCTTAGTGAGTTTAAGAATAGCATCTGTTTTTCCCAACGGCGTCTTTATAAATAATACCCTGTTATTCAGCCAATATAGAACAGGATTTTTTTATGAAAACATCAACACTATAGACAGTAAAAAATATGCGCTGGATTATTTTACAGGTATACGAGATTACTCAGCTAAATCCGATATGATATTTAATCCCTTTCCATATCACACCGTAAGATTTGGGGGCATTGGAATATTTCATAATTTCAGTCCTGGAAGTTTTGAAATTACTAACGAGTTTGTTAACGAGAGTCGTTCCCAAAGACCCAGGGAGAGAACCTTTGAAGGAGCTTTATACGTTGAAAACGAGTACATTAAAAACAGATTGATGTATAATTTGGGACTTCGGTTATCTTACTACAATGCAGCATCATTAAATAAGGTAAAACCTGAGCCCAGGATTACGATTGGTTATAAGTTAACCGAAAGGAATTCTGTGAAGGCAGCATTTTCTAACATGAATCAGTATATACACCTGTTGAGTAATACGGCCGGTGCCTTACCAACTGATCTATGGTTACCTGCAAGTTCTGATTTGATTGCCCAGAACAGTAATCAATATTCCTTTGGCTGGCATTTTTTATCTGGCTGGCATGATTTGGAGTTTTCTTTCGAAACTTATTATAAGAAATCTGAAAATGTCCTTACTTATAGAGATGGCGCTAATTTTTTCTTTATTGATGATCAGAATCCATCAGCAGATATCAATTGGAAAGAGAATGTAACATCCGGTCAATCATTGTCATATGGGTTTGAATTTCTTCTGCACAAACGCTCAGGAAGAGTTAATGGCTGGTTGGCATATACATGGTCAAAGGCTGACGCTAAGTTTAATGAAATCAATAATGGCGATAAGTTTCCTGCAAACTTCGACCGCAGACATGATTTCGCTTTAACCCTAAATTATGAACATTCAGAAAGGATAAACTTTTCTATGTCCTGGGTATATATGACCGGGTATCCAATAACATTACCCTATCATACAGCAGGTGTATTCAGGCCACATAATTTTGAAGGTAGTCCGGGTTTATTTCAATCAGGTTCAGTTGACTATTTCCAAAACAGAAACAATTTCAGAACAGACAATTACCATAGGCTTGATATAAACGTTTCTTTTACTAAACCCAGGAAAAACGGAGTAAGGATATGGGAGGTGGGTGTTTATAATGCATACAATAAGATGAATCCGTTTTCATATAATATGGTTACAGATCGAACAACAAATCGCAGAGTGCTCAAAAAAACAACCATTTTTCCGCTGATACCTTCCGTAACCTATGTAAGAAGGTTTTAAACTTATTGGCTTATGAAACATTCATGTGTTAGAACACAAACACAATTTAATAATAATCAGCAACATGGATTTTCTAGAATAACATTGTAATCAAATTATATAATGAAAAAACTACGACTGAAAAGAGGATATCTGAGCTTGATGTTGGCTTTGCCAATATTTTTATCATGTTCCTCTATGATGGATGAAATTGAACTCCCTTATATGCCCCCACCTGTTGTAGTGCATGCCTATCTGTATCCTGATATGGATGAAATCAGGCTCGATTTACGATATGCTGCAAACATTGGCTCAAATACCGGTAACCCATATGGTGACCCTGTTGAAAATGCCTATATTATGATAGTTTCTGAAATTGGAGACACAATACAATTAAACTATTCACATGGAAGAAGACTTTATACAGGTAATCCTGAAACATCCCAAATTAAAGCAGGCAGGAAATATTTTCTTAGAATAAACCATAATGATTTTGAATCAATTGAAGCCAGTACAATCGTACCGGGCATTCATAATTCTTTTTATCCTGTATTTATCGACTCCGTAATATATTCCTATCGTCGTGAGTTTTTTATTGATTGTTACATTAACAATAAACCAGGGTCAATAAACTTCTATCAGTTATTTGGAGATGCTGAGGGGGTTTTTGATTGTTATACTGAAGACGGTCTGCAAACAGAATCATTTTCAAATTCGCTTTTTGGCTATAGTCCTATTATAAATACTGAAAATTCAGGGGACATAATTCAATCCGGAAAATTTTCAATACCAATTCGAACGGCTCCTGATACATGCTTTTACTACCCCAATTTCATTAACTTAAAACTTTACTCTTTTGATTTTCATTCTTATTCTTATTTGTTGAGTATTGATGAATTTTTAGATGCTTCTGATAATCCTTTTCTTGAACCTCAGAATATTTATACCAACATAATTAATGGTTATGGCATATTTGGGGCCTATTCTTTAAGTGAAAAATCATTTGATTGGAAAACACTTATCAATGCTCAAAAAGAATAAGCGGGGATAAGTGTCGCAAATCGGTGTTTATTATTTGCTAATAAAGCAATTGGCCTGCAATATGCATTGTATTAACTGAACTTGTCTGAGGACCCATCAGGTGAGTAAATTGTTTTTCACCGAATCCTACTTTTCGCTTCCGGCAATAATTCTTCCCTAACCCATTTGAAACCGGGTTCAAATTGCAATGCCTTTTCAAGGGTTGCCACAGCTAATCTTTCCTGGTTGGTATATTGATAGCTTTTTGCCAGCCCTACCAGGCTGTTGAGGTATAACCAGCGCTGATTGGGTTGCAGATCTTTTTCGAATAATTCCACTGCTTTTTTGTAGGAGTCTCTGGCTTCCTCCTTGCTACCCCCAAATGTTGAGGGTGTATAGAACCTTGTATTGGCCTTTTCCATCCATACTGTCGGATTGGCGAGGTCTGCTTCCATGGCATCATCAATGGCCCGGTAGCTTCTGGGGCCAAGCCTGACTGCACTCAAGGGCCGGAGGGAAATCCTGAAACCCAGGAAAGCTCCACGTAAAGCAAAAGCGTGCGCCCGATAACGGTTGTATACAAATAATTTCTCCAGTTCTTCCTCTGCTTTGTCAAGATGTTGCCGTGCAAGGTCTTTTTTATCCTCATCAAGGCTCCAGGGGATGAAACCATAGCGTGCAAGCAACAGATCATATAGCATTTCAGGAAGGGGGAATGCTGAATAATACTGCTCCATTTCTGCAATGGTCCGTTCCCATGATCTCATATCGCGGCTGATAAAGGAATTATAGATACGGTCCTGAAATTCGGCGCGCTTGTTTTGTGATATTGCGCCTGACGAACCAGCTGCCAATAATGTCAGAAATAAAGCTATGCTTAATTGGGTTTGTTTTAATCGGGGAATGGTCATTACTTTTATTTTATTAAATCAATATTTCTCCCTTTCCATTGTGTCGCCTTCTTTTTCTGAAGGCTGAGTGCTTTAAAGGTAATATAAAGAAAACTCAATTGTTGAAGTGGTGCAAGTATCAGGTTATAAAAGACATTCTGTCTGCTGGCCACAGAAACTATTATTCGCAATACAGCCGCCATTGAAAAATATAACAACAGATATATGGCCGGCAAACTCCATATTACAAAAATGAATCCAAAAGTTGTAACAAGTCCGAATAATAATGCCAGTATGCGGCTACCTCCAAAGTATTCAAATACATTTTTCGAAAAACCCTGAACAGCTTCATCCCAGGAATGATACATCCTGCAGCTTATGGCATCATTTCCTAGGAGTGTTTCAACTTTATAGCCTTTGCTTTTCATCAGCCGGAATATTGCAATATCTTCAACCTTTTGATCTTTAAGGGTTTTGTGGAAGTTTTCGATGTGATAAACCTCTGCATCAAAAAGCATAAACTGGCCATTGGCCGCCGAAAGGGAAGGGCGCGATGAAATGCGTGTTAAAATCAATGGCAAAAGGCTCACCAATATCCAGTTCATAACGGGTACAGTAAGCCTTTCGGCAAAGCTGTTCATCTTTTGCACCGGGAAGATGGACAGCAATTTTAGTTTATGATTTTGGGTATGTGCAATGGCATTTCTGATTAAGCCATTTTTTATTTTCACATCTGCATCCAGAAAAAGCAGATACTTTCCACGGGCATGCATGGCAAGATTATGGCAGGCATGATTTTTCCCCAGCCAGCCCCCGGGCAATGGTTTCCCTTCTATGAGAACAATATTTTCATACCGATCAGCAATTTGCTTTACGATCTGTGGAGTTTTATCTTCTGAAAGATCATCATAAACCATGACTTCCAGACTGGGGTAATCATGATTTGCCAGGTCATGGAGGATTTTCCCGATGTTTTTTTCTTCATTGCGGGCCGGTATAAGCACCGATACCAACGGTTCATGATCTGTTACAGATTTTTTCAGCCATTGTCTGCCCGCAAGATTTACAAATGCAACCAGGAGTCTGACAGCAGTAAATAACAGCACAAAAATGGCTATCCAGATCATGTGTTTCGGATTTGGTTTTGAATACAATCCTGGTAGAAAGAATTGTATTGAGCTTCCAGCTCATCGCAGGTAAAACCGGATGTTTTTTCCGGGCTGTACAGGTATTGCCTGAGAATTGGTTTTCTGAAAGATTGATAATCAACAATATTTGCAATCATCAGCACCTGTATGGGATTTTCCTTTTGCAGTAAGATCCGGCCCCAGCCTTTTTCAAAAACAAGAGGGGATTGGTGCTGCGATTGTATCACCCCCTGTGGGAAAATGAGAAAAAAGTTCTTTTTATCAGCCAGCAGATTGGCTGCATATCTGATACTCTGACTTGCACTTTTACTCTTTCTTTTTATAGAAAATGCCCCGAGCCTGGATAGGAAAAGATTTTTTCGCAGTTGTTCTTCCAGCATCATCACATGAAATTTTCGCTTGAAGAGTTTATTATTGATATCAAGAACCCAGAACCCGTCCCACCAACTTATGTGGTTCCCAATTGCAAGAATGGGCAGACCTTTGTCTTTCACATCACCTATGATATCGATACGCTTAAAATTACGCCGGAAGGCCCATGACAGGTAAATCCCGAAAACGGACTGAAACCAGCGTGTATGTCGGGCTTTAATCATAGGCTAAAATACAATTGATAAATTCAGAATCAGGAAGAATGCCATCTGAACAAAAAAGAGAGTGGGAGCAACCTTGTTACGGTATTTAAGCTTTGCGATGTAAAATATGCTTAGCATGACTACTGATATTACAAACCATGCAATATAATTCTGAATGGGAATGTCTCCGCCACCCCAACTCCACATATCCAGATTGATGGCAACAGGTTCCATAATAATATCATAAACAACCATAAGGGCAGCACCCAAAAATATTTTTAAAATAATATGAAGATGCAGTCTGTTCATCATCAGATAAACTGCATAGATAAGCATCAGCCAGTTAAGACCGATCAGCGGTGGGGTTCCCATAATTTTAAATCCAAGGGCACTGCCATAGGAATATTCTCCAAAAACCACTCCGGTAAGAACTCCTGCAACTTCCACAAAAAAACCCATCAAAGCAATAATCAAAAAGATGATAATGTGTTTTGTTTTCCAATTGTCGTGCATCCAGAACATTAAACCCATGCTAAGTAACAGCGAGAAGGGCATCAGACTTGTGAAAAGTTCACGGGTATATGAAAATGACAGCCCTGCGGCTCCAACTCCAAAAAATATCACATATATAATTCTGATCAGGGTTGCCCTGGGGTAAACTTTTAATTTGCTAAATACTACTTCCATCAATTATGCCTTTATTAGAGCTGCAGAGCAGCGAAACAAATAAACTTTATGATTATAAATTTTACGGGACAAAATTACTTTTAAAATAAATTTACATTGATATTAACAGTAAAAACATAAAATGGTTTTTTGAACATGTTGATTTTATGATTACATCTTTTGGTGAGGTTAGGATTGGAAATTATCTTTCGGGTTTCTTAATTACTTCTATCTTTGCTGCTTTGTTATTCCGATTGAAAGATATATGTTTAAGACACTGATCTCCCATTCCTGGCAAATGATGCGACGCTCTGCTTTTTTTGAGAAAAGCATGTTTGCCAAAGGCCTGATTGCTTTTGTGATATTCTTCATGGTGATGAACCTGTATGCGTTGGGTCGTTCATTGCCGGTATTACTACAAGAACAGTTTCCTGATTTTGCACCTGCAGAATGGGTTTATGGCGCCTTACCCTTGATTCTGCTGGGCGATTTGTTCATGCGTTTTTTTATTCAGAAAGTACCTGCCAGTCATGTAATTCCTTACCTTCATTTACCGGTACCGACCAGTACATTGTCGGTCTATCGTATTTTCCGGTCATGGCTGCATCCCATTAACTTTTACCTTCTGTTTTTCTTTTATCCGTTTATTAAGATGACCATCAATCCTGCCACCAGCAGCCAGGAACTGGGGTTGCTTGGTATTTTTCTGCTTGTGGGCATTAATCACAGTATTCTTATGCTGATTCGTACACCCGGAAAAGAAAGCAAATGGCTGGGTTATCTGCTGGTAATTCTTCTGCTCTCTGCGGGTGTGGCTTACTATATGATTCCTGAGAAAATAATGCAAGAGTCTTTAAATGTATTTCTGGCCTTTGTATATGCTCGTCCTGCTGGTTTTCTGGTACCCCTTTCAATGATTGTATTACTGCAGTTTATAGTGTACCGGCAAACGATAAAGAATTTCTACCAACTTTATGAATCGGAAGAAAAAGTTGAAAAGTCTGCAGGCCAAAATATCATTGAAAACCTTCTGGCTTCAGTTCCGGTATACGGGTCCTATTGGTTGCTGGAGTGGCGATTGCTTTTACGTAACCGGCGAACAAAATCGGGGTTATACACTTTTCTCCCCATGGCCATTGCCTTTGCTGTATATGCAGGTTTATGGTTTACTGAACAGGAACAATCAGGAATGGCCATTGTATACATTCTTATTGCCGGGGGTATCGGCAGCATGCACCTGCAACATGCTTTTTCCTGGGAAAGCCATTTCTTTGATTATATTGCCAGCCGCGATCTTCCTATGGAAGTATTTGTGAGGGCCAAGTACTATTTTTACCTGCTTATTGGTGGGATTCAGCTTTTGCTGATAAGCCTGGTTCTGGCGTTTCTGAATATTGATATGATGCTGTTGTTTGCCGGGATCAGCCTTTATTCTATGGGTCTGGGTTTTTACATTTACCTGAGAGCAGGCATAAGGCATTCATCACGAATGGATCTTCAGGGCAAAGCATCATTCAATATGGAAGGGGTCAGCGGGATGAAAATGCTGCTGGGATTGTTGCAGTTTTTAATTATTCTGCCATTGAATATTATTGGTTTTTTATTGCCCGTTCCGCATGGAGCTGCTCTTCTGGTTGGTATTACAGGGATGATTTTCCTTGTAAACCATCGGCGGTGGACAAGAAAACTGGGGCAGCGGCTTGAAGCACGCAAGTACATCAACCTTGCTTTATATCGCGAAAAATAGATCATTATGAATATACAGATCCAACAACTTCAAAAACAATATAGCGGGCAAACGGTGCTTGACATCCCTGAACTGGACATAGCAAGAGGCGAGTTACTTGGTATTGTAGGAAATAATGGAGCAGGCAAAACAACCATGCTTCGCCTTGCTCTCGATCTCATTGAAGCTAATGAAGGTCACATCAGCATTGACGGAGAAAAAGTTAATGAAAGTACCCACTGGAAAAGGCATACCGGAAGTTTTCTTGATGAAGGTTTTCTGATCGGTTTTCTTACCCCGGAGGAGTATTTTCACTTCAATGGTGAAGTATATGGAATGTCTCCTGCCCAGGTGGATGAAGGGCTGGAACTTTATAAAAGATTTCTGGGAGACGAAATTGTGGGCACGGACAAATACATCAGGCAGCTTTCCACAGGAAATAAACAAAAAGTGGGGATTGTTGCTGCAATGGTGGTAAACCCGTCTGTTCTTATGCTTGATGAACCCTTTAACTTTCTCGACCCCAGCTCTCAGCTTATTATCAGGAATATTTTAAGAGAGGTAAACCAATCGCGTGGTACAACCATGCTCATAAGCAGTCATAATATCAATCACCTGGCCGATATCTGCTCGCGTGTCATTTTACTGGAAAAAGGATTGATCATCAAAGATATCCGGCCCGAAGTTAATGGACGTTTGGATGAAGTCGAGAGGTACTTTGCTTCGCAGGCAGAGGAATGAAAAATGAAAAATCAATAGTTAGTAGCGATTTGGATTGAGATTTGGGTCCTTCAGATTAAAACTCTTCTGCCACTTCAATTACCTTGTAAACCTTGTCGCCGCGTCTTACCAGTTCCTGAGTTTTTATTGAGCACATTTCGCCCTTGCGGGTGGTGTTGACCGGTTTCAGATCCACACGGATTTCTCCGGGTGTCATTTCAAGCACTCCTGTGGTAGGGCCGGTGATGTAAATATCATCATCAACTGCCAGTTCGCCGGTTTCCATTTTGATTTCTGCAACCCCCAGTTTTGTAAAGTAGTTGGTCACTTTTCCCACATAAACTTTTTTATGTGTTGCCAGCGAACCATACCTTTCGGTCCACTCGCCGAGTTTGCGCCCAAGGTAGTAACCTTCCCAGAAACCGCGGTTGTAAACTTTTTTTAGCTGCTGCATCCACTTCTCAACTTTTTCGGGTGCAAATGTTCCATCGATGCATGCATCAGCAGCTTCGCGGTAAACCCGGGTAACGGTCTTTACATATTCGGGACCCCGGCCCCGGCCTTCAATTTTGAAAACTTTTACACCTGCTTTTACAATCTTGTCAATAAATTCAAGCGTGCACAGGTCTTTTGGCGACATGATGTACTCGTTCTCAATCGCCAGCTCAAATTCGCCTTCCTTGTCCATTACTTTATATCCCCTGCGGCAAAGTTGCAGACATGCGCCCCGGTTGGCTGAATAATTCATATTATCAAGACTCAGGTAACACTTGCCGCTCACAGCCATACACAATGCCCCGTGAACGAAAATTTCAATCTGTACCAGGTTGCCTGACGGGCCTTTGATCTGTTTTTCCTTAATACCTTTAACGATATCAGCCACCTGGGCAAGACTCAGCTCACGGGCCGTTACCATAACATCGGCATACCGGCTGAAAAATTTTACAGCCTGCAGGTTGGTGATGTTGGTCTGGGTTGACATGTGCACTTCCACATCCTTGCTGCGGGCATATTCAATAACACTGAGATCAGATGCAATAATGGCAGATATTCCGGCTTCTTTAGCCCTGTCAACAGTGGTTTCCATCTCTTCCATTTCATCATCATAAATGATGGTATTCAGGGTAAGATAGGTTTTAATATTGTGGTTTTTTGCAATTTCAACAATGCGGTCCAGATCATCCAGGTTGAAATTCTGCGATGAGCGTGAACGCATATTCAATTTGCCCACCCCGAAATATACAGAGTTGGCACCACCCTGTATGGCTGCCATAAGAGACTCATAGGAGCCCACCGGCGACATTATTTCAATGGGATGTGATATGTTTTCCATATTTTTGTAATGAAACTGACTGGTTTCCATTTAAAGATGTCGGGTATTATCAGGCAAAGTTAAACATAAGTGTGGTCCTTTTGGGTCATAAATATCAAATTTTGAAAGTGCTGTAATGGCAGCTCTTTTTTTTCGTCCAATAATTGCGTTGATTTAATTGCGGGAAAATTTGGAAAAAGATTTTATCGAAACCATCGAAACCCACAGGGGAATTATTTTCAAGGTGTGCAAGATGTATTGTCCGCTGGATGAAGATTGCGATGATCTTTATCAGGATATAGTTGCACAGCTTTGGAGAGCATGGAAGGGTTTTCGGGGAGACTCCAAGATCTCTACCTGGATATACAGGGTTGCATTAAATACAGCAATCTCAGGATTCAGAAAGCAAAAGCGAAATCCGCTCAATCAATCCGTTTCTGCAGATGACATAAATCTGGCCCAGGCTGACAACCGCCAGCGCAAAGAAGATCTTGAAGTACTGCATGTAGCTATCAATAAACTTTCGGAGGTTGAGAAGGCGATGGTTATGTTGTATCTGGATGAGGTTTCTTACGAGGAAATTTCTGCAATTATGGGTATTACACAGAATAATGTGCGGGTTAAAATGCTTCGGATAAGAGAAAAGCTAAAGAAGATAATGGAACTATACTGACACTTGTATGGACGAACTTAATGAACTAAAAAAAATCTGGGACCGTTCCTTTGAAAAGGAACCGAAAGCTCCTGACCGGGAAAAACTGGCAGAACTGGTAAACCGGCGATCATCTAGCCCGGTTGGAAAGCTTAAGAAGAGTCTTAGAATAGAGATAGGAGCTATTCTTATTGCTATTCCGTTACTTGTAGCCATCTTGTTCAGGCTTACAGAACCCTATTTCCTGTTTAATACCGGTATACTGATTGCAGTTTTTACCAGTTCATTGGTATATTATTTCCATAATTTACGGCGGCTTGAGAAAATATGGCACCATAGTCAGGAGAATATTCATCAATCTATCAGGAGTACACTTATGCTGGTAAAGTTTTTCAGGAAAGTTTATTTCTGGATGAATCTTATCCTGTTTCCTTTCGGAATCTACTTTGGTTACATTGTTGGTTTTGGACTGGGTTCAGATGGTCAGCGTGTTTCATCACTGCCTGTTTTCGAAAACTTACCTTTTCTTATGGCTCTGTCATTAATCGGGCTTATTATCGTTGTTCTTTTCGGATTGTTTTATGTTTTTTTGAAGTGGTACGTAAAGAAACTGTACGATGTTCATATTAATAAACTCGAAGAAATCGATCATGAACTTACGGAGTTTGAATAATTTATCTGACCATTATGAAATATATTTTCACGCTTACACTGATTCTGATCTCAAATATTTTCCTTTTCGGGAAAAACTACGAAACAGGTCTTTTATGGAAAGTAACGGGCAATGATCTTGAAAAGCCATCTTATATTTTCGGTACCCTCCATGTAATTTGTCCTGAACAGTTTGTTGAGTTTCCCGGAATTGATGGGGCACTTGAGAACAGCTCCCGCATTGTCCTTGAGTTAAATCTGGGTGATCCCCAGGTAATGGTTGGTCTGCAAATGGGTATGGTTATGAAAGATAACAAAGAACTTTCTGATGTGCTTGATAAGGATGAATTTGATAGGGTGCGAAGTTTTTTTTCTGATAGCCTGGGAATGAATATAAACATGTTTTCACGTGTTCAACCTTTTTTTCTTATTAGTATGGCCCTGCCGCATATGATTCAATGCACTCCTAAAAGTTACGAAAGTTATTTTATGCAGCAGGCACAAATGCGTGATATGGAATTACTGGGGCTTGAAACGCTTCAGGAGCAACTTAATGTTTTTGATGCACTTACCTATCGTCAGCAGGCAGAAATGTTGCTTGAGACCATAAATCAATACGATGAGAAAAGAAGTGAATTTCAGGCGATGCTCAATTATTATCTTACTGCCGACCTCTCATCACTGGAAAAGCTTTTTGAAGATATTGACAGCGAATTCGATGAATTCAGCCGCCGCCTGATAGAGGAACGTAACCACCGATGGATTGAACGGATAGAGAAACTGATGAAAGAAGATGCTACGTTCTTTGCGGTGGGGGCTGGGCATTTGCCGGGCGAGCAGGGTGTTTTAAAGCTACTTTCCCGTATGGGCTATGTTATAGAAAGAGTGGCGGAATAGATGCGATTATAATTTTAAAAAAAAGGCTGTCTCGAAATTCCGAGACAGCCTTTTTTAAATCTAAGAAAAGATTCTAGAACGCATATCTTACACCAATCTGCAATCTCCACAATTGATTATAGTTGAAGAATGTAGAATAGGATTCTGTCAGATAGTTATCATTGGAATCTCTGGCCATTGAGAAACTGGGTACATTGTTTTCATCTCTTCCTTCATATCTGAGGATCTGACCATTATTTGCACCGAACATGTTTTTATTTACACCCCATTCGCTGTTGAGGAGATTTCCAAAGTTCAGGATATCAAAGGTAAATTGCAAAGCGTGTCTCTGCCCGCCAATTAAGGTACCTATATCCTGGGTAAAACGTAAGTCAAACCTGTGTGTCCAGGGTGCTCTGGCAGCATATGCTTCGGCATAATTTCCTTTATTCCTGCTCAAATATTTGTCTTGGTCAACAAAAGCAAAGAAAGCATCTTCGTCAGCCTGGCTGATAAACTGTACTTCACCTTTTTCACTGGGTATGTAAATCAAATTGGTTGCATATCCATCGCCATTCATATCGTTGGCATAAGTGAAGCTATATCCGTAAGGAGAATAACCGGAATAGAACAAATTAACAGTGGTTGCCAATCTGTTGTTTGCATAGGGTATTCTGTAAGAAGCAGAAGCAATGGCTTTGGACGGAACCACAAACTGTGAGCGTTGAACCCTTGGCAGATGCGGGCCATCAATTTGAATCAGACCATTGTATGCTGATGCTGCATTACTTCCGGGCATACCTGAAATTTCTTTTGATTCAGTGTATGTATAAGCAAACATCAAATTCAGATTTTCCAAAGGTTCGGTAAAAACTGAAATATTACCGATTGCGCCCCATCCTTCACTATTATTTGTGAGCACATAAGCAGGACGAGAAGTGTAGCTTATGTCTTCTCTGTCAGGATAAATATATCTGTTATCCGGGCCGCTAAAACGCTCCCAGGTGTTATCTGGTTGCATGGTATTATAGTTTTGCAGCATTACTGAATTAATGCCTTTTGTGTAAATACCTTCCACTGTTACTGACAATGGGAATTCAACAGGAACATCATAATCTAAAGCGAGGGATGTTTTCCAAACCTGCGGCATTTTAAAATCGGGGTCAACTGCATTTACATCACGTGGGAGGGCTCCATCTTCCGGAGAAATTGTATTTTGCAACCCTAATCTCTGAATCATCTCATCCACGTCTGTAATCATGGGACCGGCCAAATTTGCCAGCGCAGGATCAACAGATGTAACATTTCCATCTTCATCGTACCTTGTTACTGCAGCATAGCTACCCTGTACCATCCCTGAGTTGGTTGGCATATTGGTAAAGAATACCAGAGGTAACCTTCCTGTAAATATACCGGTACCTCCGCGCAGTTTCAATGTCTGGTCACCCGGCAAATCATATGAGAAACCAACTCTGGGTGAAATCTGAACTTTTGCAGTGGGCCATGTGCCGGTATCAATTTGGCTGCCGCCAAAGTCGAGCTC
Organism: Bacteroidales bacterium; assembly: GCA_019429055.1. Lineage (GTDB taxonomy): Bacteria > Bacteroidota > Bacteroidia > Bacteroidales > UBA7960 > SKVR01. Next base: position 1,398 of record JAHYJP010000074.1, on the reverse strand, counting down.
ATAGATTGCATTGTTCCTGATAAGATTATCAGCATAGTTTATTAAATCTGCACGCAATCCATAGGTCAGTTTGAATTGGCGGTTGACAGTCCACTCATCCTGAGCATATATACCATACTGATTAAAAGCAACCTCAGCAGCAGGATTCAATTCTCCGGCATAACCATAAGTCAAAGCAAAGTCTCTGGGTGCAGCCTGGTTCAGGAAATCGTCAAGGCTTGCATAGCGGTAATAGCCTGTTCCGTTTCGCATATAGGAGTTATTAGCCATCTGGTATTCAAAACTTGCTCCTACTGTAATTTTATGGTCACCTGAATAATAGTTCAGGTTGTTTATAGCATTGAAAATATTGTTGTTAACCCCGTTGTTCCAGGTAAACAGCTCATATCCGGCAGAAATATAGGGCTCAAGAATCTGACTTCCGTCGTCTCTGACACCATACATGATATCAATAAACGGGAAGGGGCTGGAGCTGGAACCACGCACATCCTGAATATTTGTGTAGGTTGTAAGAAACTGATTGGAAAGCTTATCTGAGATGCGGCTATTTAAGTCCAGGGCAACTGAGTTTACTATATTGTCAGATGAGTAAATGGAATTGGCGAAGGCCATGGAGTATTGAGAAATACGATTCATGGACCTGTTACGGAAACCACCATCAGTTGAGTTACCGTTTGTGGGGTTCCATCCCTGATTCATTGTGTAATTATAACGTAAACTTAATCTGTTGGCATTATTAATGTTCCAGTCAAGACGTGCCAGAAGTTTCCTGTTGCTAACATCTGCAGGATAATCAGTATAAGAACCGGTATCATAGCCATAATTTGCCATAAGATGGTCTCTTACTCTTTGCATATCTGTAGTACTGGCGCGTGAAAGCAACTGGTCAGTATTGGCAATACCGTCTGGTGAAGGTCTCCAGGTAACAACCTGACCAGGTTGTAATTCATATTCTCCGTTAATAAAGAAGAACAATTTGTTTTTGATTATTGGACCACCCAGGGTTAAACCATATATTTGTCTTGATTCTTCATCACGATCACCAAAATCAACATCCCCGATATTGTTACCTCGCATATCCTGATTGTTATAGTAGGTATACGCCGAACCTCTGAAAGTGTTGGTTCCTGATTTGGTAATGGCATTTATACCACCACCGATGAAATTGGTTTGACGTACATCAAAAGGTGCAACTACAACCTGCATTTCCTCAATGGCATCTAATGAAATGGGATTTCCACCACCAGGCAGGTTAGCACTTAAACCGAAATTGTTGTTAAAATTAGCTCCATCAACTGTAAAGTTTGTTGAACGTCCATCACCGCCGGCAAATCCCATTCCATTAGCAAATGGAGAAAAACGGACAACATCCTGAACACTTCGGTTAATGGAAGGCAT
>JAHYJP010000073.1 GCA_019429055.1 Bacteroidales bacterium | reverse complement strand
GTAGATGCAAATACGTTTCGGCCTGTCCGCATAACCCCGGAAGTAAGAAATTTGTTTTTACCGGAAAACTCCAATTAAAAGCCACCGGAAACACCTTTTAATCTAATTTATATAAATAGTAAAAGCCTGAGTTACTGGTTTTAACTCAGGCTTTTTACTTTACAATCATAAAACTTTACGAACTAGAACGGGAGATCTCCGTCATCAGGATCTTCTACAACATCAGCATCCTGAACGGCCCCCTGACCAGAACCACTTGCCTGTTGCGAACTTCCTTCTGATTTTGGCCCACCCAGGAAAGTCATCTGGTTACCGAAAATTTCTGTGATGTATTTTTTTACACCATCTTTATCGTCATAAGAACGGGTTTTGATCCTGCCTTCCAGATAAATAGAATTTCCTTTTTTCAGATACTTCTCTGCAAGTTCTGCCAACTGGTTCCACAAAACGATGTTGTGCCACTCAGTAGCTTCTTGTCTTTGACCATCCTTTCCTTTGAAATACTCGGTGGTTGCAATGGTAAAGTTTGCAACTTTTGCACCACTCTCAAGACTTCTTACATCAGGGTCTTTCCCCAGGTTTCCAATCAAGATAACTTTGTTTACTCCAGCCATAGCTTTCAGGTTTTAATTACACAAAATATTTTTAGAATAAATTTAATACAAAATTTTTAAAATTGCAAATATTATTCTTCACAAATAACATTTTTAGAGACCAATACATTATTATTTAAACTTACACATTCATTGGTTTTCGAAAAAATCTCTGAAAACCTCCATATACTTTGAAATCAGAACAGGTTTTCCCAATTTTGAAAATTCATCAAATGTTACCCACTTATATGTACCGTCAAAGTTAGGATAATATTCTGAGGGCAGGTGAATATTATAAAAAAAGGCCTGTAACCGCTGATGTGTAAGAATATGCTCGAAATGTCGCACATAACCTCCCGGCGTTACCGGAATATTATCCCTTATCAGCAGGCTAAGCACCGGATGTTGTATCAGAAGATTTTCAGCCAAATCATTATCGGGAGTTTCAATCAAGGGTAACTGATGAAGATTCTTCCAAATGTCATTTTGTTCCCTTTTCTCAATCAGAAACATTCGCTCATGATTTGCCTGAGTATGTAAAAGAAAAAAATGAAAAAATCTTTCACGCTGCACAATCTTTGATGTTTTAACAGGAATGGATTCTTCGATTCCACTTATCCTTGCAATGCAATCCTTATTGACAGGGCAAAAATTGCACAAAGGCTTACCGGGCTTACATATGGTTGCACCCAGATCCATCATTGCCTGGTTAAACATACCCGGGCGCTGCAAATCCATAAGTTCGTTGGCAGCTGAGTTGATCTGATTCTTTATGTGCGTTTCATTAACAGGGTCCGTAATACCAAAGTATCGGGCCAGAACCCTGGTTACATTGCCATCAACGGTTGCATGAGGCAGGTTAAATGCTATGGATGCAATGGCTGCAGCGGTATAAGGGCCAATGCCTTTTAGTTTCAAAAGATCTTTATAGTCCTCGGGGAATTTGCCATTATACTGCTTTACGATTTCTTTGGCTGTATGATGAAGATTACGGGCGCGGGAATAATATCCCAATCCCTGCCAGACCGAAAGCACATCATCTTCGGAAGCATTTGCCAATGCCTGAATATCAGGATATTTATCAAGAAAACGATGGTAATATCCCAGTCCCTGAACTATGCGGGTTTGCTGAAGAATAATCTCAGACAACCATATTTTGTATGGATCGGCTGATTCTCTCCAGGGAAGGTCACGTTTATTTTCAGAATACCATTTTAACAATCGGGAGGTAAAACTCATTTTCAGATGCCGTATAGCGGGATAAATAATTTACATAAAACATTGGCATAAAATTACATAAATAGTTTTCTTTAATAAAGAAAACAATTATCTTTGCAACCCGATTTTGAGAAAAATGAGCGTTAACATTATATAACTTAAACAAAAATTATCATGACTAAAGCAGAAATTGTAAATGAAATTGCCAACAAAACAGGAATTGAAAAAATAGCTGTTCAGGCAACGGTTGAAGCCTTTATGAGTACAGTAAAGAATTCGCTTGTAAAAGGTGAAAACGTTTATTTAAGAGGATTTGGTAGTTTTATCATCAAGGAAAGAGCTGAGAAAACCGGTAGAAATATTTCCAAAAATACTACTATTATCATTCCCGCTCACTTTATACCCTCCTTCAAGCCTGCAAAAGAGTTTGTAAACGAGGTTAAGGAGTCAGTTAAAACAAAATAAACTGAAATCGGACAATAAATACCCTAAAAAATTAATTACGTTAAAAAATTAAGCTATGCCGAGCGGAAAAAAAAGAAAAAGACATAAAATGGCTACGCACAAACGGAAAAAGCGTTTGCGCAAAAACAGACATAAAAAGAAATAATTTAATTTTAGAAACGTTTCGTTTTTAAGATGAAGAATAAAATTACATAATGCTTAATGGCATTATGTAATTTTATTTAGAACCAACTTGCTTTCTGAACCTGTATCCTTCCAACCATTCATCGAATCGGGTTTGATATGCCTGAATGCATCACCCACCAGTTTTTTTAGTTCGGGTGAATGTTTTCCTTTCATTATGCCAGGGCCATATCACCATTTCCCGGTAATTACCCGAATGCTGCGACAAAAAAACAATCGCAGAAAGATGAAATGTAATAACTTACTTAAAGAAATTTTAATGTGAACAAAGAATTAATTATTGATTCGAACACCTCAGAAATTGCTATTGCCCTTTTGGAAGACAAGCAACTGGTTGAGCTCCACAAGGAAAAAAAGAATAACAATTACTCTGTTGGTGACGTTTATCTCGGAAAGGTAAAAAAGATCATTTCCGGGTTGAATGCTGCTTTCGTTGACGTAGGCTACGAAAAAGATGCATTTTTACACTACCTTGACCTGGGCGCCCAGGTAAACTCTCTGAACAAATATACAAAGCTGGCTATTTCGGGAAAGAACTCAAAGATTCTTTCAATGGATAACTTTATCCTGGAAAAAGACATTGAAAAAACAGGAAAAATCACCAATGTTCTTTCCAGTAACCAGCCCGTATTGGTTCAAATCGCCAAGGAGCCTATTTCTACCAAAGGCCCGCGGATAACAAGCGAAATCTCTCTTGCAGGAAGATACCTGGTTCTGGTACCTTTCTCCGATCGAATCTCTGTTTCGCAGAAAATAAAAAGTTCTGACGAAAAAATCCGCCTTAAAAGACTGGTTCAAAGCATCAAACCCAACAATTTCGGTGTTATTGTAAGAACTGTTGCCGAAGGGAAAATGGTTGCTGATCTGGATGCCGACCTGCGTTCGCTGGTCGATAAATGGTACAATGTGGTTGAGAAACTGCAAAATGCCAAACCCCCCAAGATCATCCAGGGCGAAATCAACCGGACATCTGCCATTTTGCGTGACCTTCTCACAGAAGAGTTTAACAGTATTACAGTAAATGATCAGGTTATTTATGATGAGTTGCGGAATTACATCAAAACCATTGCTCCGAAAAAGATCGATATCCTGAAACTTCACAAAGGTAAAGTTCCCGTTTTTGAAGTACTGGGTGTGGAAAAAATGATAAAAGGTTCTTTCGGAAAGATCGTTTCTATAAAAGGTGGCACATATCTGATCATTGAACATACCGAAGCCCTGCACGTAATTGACGTAAACAGCGGCCACCGTATCAATGCCGATAACAGTCAGGAATCCAATGCTCTTGAAGTCAATCTTGAAGCCGCCGCTGAAATTGCAAGGCAGCTCAGACTTCGCGATATGGGTGGAATTATCGTCATCGATTTCATCGATATGGTAGAGCCGGCAAACCGTCGCAAGCTCTTCGAAAAAATGAAAGAAGAGATGAAAAAGGACCGCGCCAAGCACAATATTTTACCCCCAAGTAAATTTGGGCTTGTACAAATTACACGGCAAAGGGTTCGTACAGAAACCAATGTGGAAATTCTTGAAAAATGCCCCGCCTGCGGTGGATCAGGTGAAATAAAACCCAGTATCATTCTCATTGATGAAATTGAAAACAACCTGAGATACCTGATTCAGGAACAAAATGAAAAGGACCTTACACTAAGAGTACATCCTTACATTTATGCTTTCCTCACCAAAGGTCTTTTCTCTCTGAGAATGAAATGGATGTTGAAATACAAAACCGCTTTCAAACTGCAACCATCCATAGCTTATCATTTCCTGGAGTATCGTTTCTTCAACAAACTGGACGACGATATTAAACTTTGACCTTCAAAACAAGGGGCCTGCATTTTTGTTTCTATCATCAGGATAGCGAACAGATGAATGCAGGCCTTTTAATTTCTGCACCCATGAAAGAAGCTGATTTTGAGCAACTGAAAAAGAAACTGGCAAAATACTGTGCCTGGCAGGAACGCTGCAGTGATGATGTTAATAAAAAACTCATCAATCTTGGTGCATCAAAACATGATATGGAGAAAATCGTGAAATGGCTGACAGACGAGAAATACATCAATGATTCAAGATTTGCAGCCAGTTTTGCCAGGGGGAAATTCAACAACAATAACTGGGGGAAAAACAGAATAATTGCAGAGCTCAGAGCCAGAAATCTGGATGAGCAGATTATAAGGGATGCACTGAACGAAATTGAGGAAAACGACTACCTTAATACCATTAAAGAACTCGCATTGCGAAAATGGAAAGAAATTAAAACAGATGATCCGTTTGTGAAAAAGCAAAAAACAGCCGCATTTTTAGTAAACAAAGGCTATGAGACAGATCTGGTTTTCAGAATACTGGGAAAAATTGAATAATCTTAAAATATAATAGAAAATGATTTACAAAGAAGACATCAAAGCACTGGATAAAAGGCTCGAAGCCTTGAGGAGGTCACTTTGACCTGGATCAGAAACTGAACCACATCAAACAACAGGAAGAAAAAACCGAGGATCCTGAATTCTGGAGCAACCCCAAAGAAGCTGAAAACATCCTGAAGGATATCCGTGACCATAAAAAATGGACTGATGATTATGAAAGATCTGCTACGAACATTGAGGATCTGAAGGTTCTGTATGAATTCTTTGAGGCTGATGAGGCCGATGAGAAAGAAATCATGCAGCAATATAAAAAGGTGATCAGTAATCTTGAGGCACTTGAATTTAAAAAGATGCTGAGCAAGGAAGAAGATCGCCTGCCGGCAATTGTAACCATAAACTCGGGTGCAGGAGGCACCGAAAGCCAGGACTGGGCCGAAATGCTCATGCGTATGTATATGAGATATGGCGAAAGACAAAATTTTAAAGTAAAAATTCTGGATGAACAGGAAGGTGACGGAGCAGGAATAAAATCTGCCTCCATTGAGTTTGAAGGCGATTTTGCTTATGGTTATCTGAAGGGAGAAAACGGTGTACACCGTCTGGTGCGGCTATCTCCCTTTGATTCTGCCAACAAACGGCACACTTCTTTTGCATCGGTATATGCCTATCCCATTATTGATGAAAACATAGAAATTGATATCAATCCGGCAGATATTACCTGGGATACTTTCCGCTCAAGCGGGCCGGGGGGGCAAAATGTAAATAAGGTGGAAACAGCGGTGCGGTTGCGCCATGCACCTACAGGAATTGTTATTGAATGCCAGGAAACCCGTTCCCAGGGGCAAAACCGCGAAAAAGCCCTAACCATGCTCCGATCGCAGCTCTACGAAATTGAATTGCGTAAAAAACGCGAAAAGCTCGATGCCATAGAAAGCACAAAAAAGAAAATTGAATGGGGCTCGCAGATCCGCTCCTATGTGATGCATCCCTACAAGATGGTTAAAGATCTCCGAACCGGCGTTGAAACATCAAATGTGCAGGCAGTAATGGACGGAGAACTTGATGAATTTATCAAGGCATTCCTGATAGAATACGGAGATGTATAAGCGAAAAAAAATGCAGGAATTGTATGCAAGCTGATCGGGTTACTGATCAGCTTCTTTCATACAGCGCACGGCATAACCTGACTTTTTACTGAAGTTGTTGGTGTAAAAACCCGCATTTAAAAAATGGGAATAAAACATTATACCTCTCGTTAAGTTCTCCTCAGTAAACGACCATAATGCAGCATTAAACCCCAGTCCATCGAAAGAACCCGAAGGATCGCGAAGACCTGAAGGCAACAAACTCATTTGGGTTACATTACTGGCGCCATTGTTGGGTTGTTCCCATAACCCAGTATCATCGGTCAGATTACCTGTTGCTTTCAGCATGCCTCCTGCTATGGCACTTAATTCATTAACGCCGGAAGGGAGAGCATTAATTGAGGTTGCCAGCGGATCAAGGTGTAAAATCAGTTCATTAAAATCCATGATATCCGGGACTCTGAATTCCGGCGGACAAACGCCCCTGGGATCAGTTGCCACATACCAGGTATAAAGTTTACCATATTCAGGTAAATGAGTTGTATCATCATCATAGTAGAAATAGAATCTGGGCTCATTATAATTAGAGTAATTCCCTATTCCTCTACCACTTAAAATTGAATCACCATTATTATAAACCACAGTTCTCAGGTTTTCTGTAAGCCAGATCTGATCGCCGATTTTTACAGTTCCATAGGTATTTTCGTCAAGAGCATTTACAGGCTTGGTAGTTTGAAATACCTTTTCTTCACTATAAAACTCATCTCCATCTATTGTATAAAATGCCCTCACAAAATAAGTCCTGTCTTCCTGCAAACCGGTTAACCTGAAAGAAAAAATCCCGGGAATAATTTCCACCATATAAATAACATTATCATCAAGTGATGGTGATGAATTTTCGCTCCAGCAAAATCCCACATTGATAACCGAAGTAATGTCGCCTGCTATATCGGCAGAGAAATAAACAGACGTATCGTCTATATAATCTGCAATTATCCATTCGAAAGAGGCGGGGCCGTGGGGCGTCGGGCCGTTGTTGTTATCATCGCACGAGTTAACCACCAGGCCAACCATACAAATCAAACCAAAAACAAGGTATTTGAACCGGTTGTAAATTGAATTCTTAAGATTCATAATCCTTTAAATTTCAAATTAATAAAAGTAGATTCCGGAATCTGTAACTGACCATAAAATTACTCAATTTTCAGTGGTGGATTTCCATATTGCGTTTTTTAAGACTCCTGAGTCTACAAAATATTTTTATCTCCTGTCAAACGAACAACTTAAAAAAAAATTGCTAAACAACATCCTGATTTTCAAAAGTTAAACAAATACTGTTTGAAAAACCCGATCGCCAATGCTATCGTGTTTTTTTTCAACAAGTTACGGTGCTGCGTTAATAACTTTCGCCTTTTGTTAATAATCTCTCACAAGCCTCAAAGGTTTTGTTTTTTATCTTCGCTCTACCGTATTGCCCCCATACAGGCATTGATATCATCCCCTTTTTATCTAAGATTAAACTTATAAATTAATATTTTAAACTCCGGAATTATGGACAATAGTGCAGCCGCTCAAACTGTTACAAAAGACGCTCAAAAAACATCATCCGACAACCTCTATAAAGAAGTTATTGGCAAACGAACCCTGCCGGTAACAGATGGCAAGGATATTACTTCTCCAAAGGAAGAGAAAGTTGAAAAAGAAGAGATTCGTACGAAATACACCTACAATCAGGCACTGGAAAAAACCACCGCTTATTTTAAAGGTGACAATCTCGCCGCAGGAGTATGGGTAAATAAATATGCACTTAAAGATTCGCAGGGCAATATTTATGAGCTGACTCCTGACGATATGCACCGGAGAATCGCAGGAGAAATTGCACGCATCGAGAATAAATATCCTAATCCGTTGAGCGAGGAGAAGATTTTCTATTTACTTAAAAATTTCAAATACATTGTACCCCAGGGAAGCCCCATGGCAGGCATAGGTAACCCTTTCCAGATCGGTTCTCTTTCCAATTGTTTTGTGATCGGTAACCGCAATGCCGATTCCTACGGTGGTATCATGAAAGTTGACGAAGAACAGGTGCAGCTTATGAAGCGCAGGGGCGGTGTTGGTCACGACCTTTCTCATATCAGGCCCAAAGGCAGTCCGGTTAAAAACAGCGCACTTACATCTACCGGTCTGGTGCCATTCATGGAACGCTATTCCAATTCAACCCGTGAAGTTGCCCAGGATGGAAGACGCGGAGCTCTTATGCTCAGTGTTTCTGTAAAGCACCCCGATTCAGAAGGTTTTATCAATGCCAAACTCGAGGAAGGAAAAGTTACCGGTGCCAATGTATCGGTAAAGATCACCGACGATTTTATGATGGCTGTGAAAGAAGATAAACCCTTTACCCAGCAATACCCCATTGAAAGCAATAATCCTACATACATCAAAGATACCGACGCAAAGGCCCTTTGGAACAAAATTGTACACAATGCATGGCGTTCTGCAGAACCGGGAATCCTGTTTTGGGATACCATCATCCGCGAATCGGTGCCGGATTGCTATGCCGACATGGGTTTTACCACCGTTTCAACCAATCCATGTGGAGAAATACCACTTTGCCCCTATGACAGTTGCCGTTTGCTGGCAATGAATCTTTTTGGTTATGTAAACAAACCCTTTACTCCGGAAGCAAATTTTGATTTTGATCTATTCAAAGAACATGTGCACCATGCACAGCGAATCATGGATGACATCATTGACCTGGAGCTGGAAAAGATTGATGCGATCCTGGCTAAAATAAAAGCTGACCCTGAAGATCTTGAAATTAAAAGTGTAGAGATTAAGCTGTGGGAAAAGATCCGCGAGAAATGCATACAGGGAAGAAGAACCGGGATTGGTATTACCGCCGAAGGTGATATGCTTGCAGCTTTGGGTTATCGCTATGGTACTCCCGATGCAACAGACTTTTCGGTAAACATCCACAAAACACTTGCTATTGAAGCCTACAGATCATCATCTGCAATGGCCGGTGAAAGGGGTTCATTCGAAGTATATGACCCCAAACGGGAAGAAAATAATCCTTTTATTAAAAGACTTTTTGAAGCTGACAGCGACCTGAAAGAAACCATGATGAAGCATGGCCGCAGAAACATTGCCCTGCTTACCATTGCTCCCACAGGTAGTGTTTCGCTTATGACACAAACCACATCAGGTATCGAACCCGTTTTTATGGTTTCCTATAAAAGACGCAGAAAAGTGAATCCTAATGACCAAAACGTAAGGGTTGATTTTGTTGATGAAGTTGGCGACCACTGGGAAGAATACAATGTTTTCCATCATAAATTCATGGACTGGCTTAATGTTAATGGTTATAATGTGGATGAAGTAAAATTGATGAAACAGGATGAACTCAACGAGATCATTGCAAAATCACCCTACCACAAAGCCACAGCCAATGATGTTGACTGGGTTGCTAAGGTAAACATGCAGGGTGCCGTTCAGAAATGGGTTGATCATTCAATAAGTGTAACAGTTAATATCCCCAACGATGTAACTGAGGAACTGGTTGGAAATATATACCAGACAGCATGGGAAAGCGGCTGCAAGGGTGTTACGGTTTACCGCGACGGATCTCGTTCCGGGGTATTGGTAAACGACAGCAAGAAAGAAACCGAAAATGAATTCAAAGAAACTACTGCTCCCAAAAGACCCATGGTACTGGAAGCCGACATCGTACGCTTCAATAATAACTCAGAAAAATGGGTTGCCGTTGTAGGCACACTTAATGACAGACCTTACGAGATCTTTACCGGTAAGGCTGAAGGCTTTTACCTGCCGCCTTATGTAGAAAAAGGTCGTGTAATTAAAAACAGGCTTGCTACCGGCGACAAACGCTATGACTTCCAGTTTGAAGATCTCGATGGCTATAAAATCACCATTGAAGGTTTGTCAAGATCTTTCAACAAAGAATACTGGAATTACGCCAAACTGATTTCGGGCATCCTGCGTCATGGTATGCCATTACCATCGGTTGTTGATGTAATTGACGATATGAACCTCAGTGGCGACAGCCTTCACACCTGGAAAAACGGGGTTGTGCGTGCACTGAAAAAATTCATCCCCGATGGTACCAAAGCCAGGGGCCGCATATGTAAAACCTGTAATCAGGAATCAGTCATTTACCAGGAGGGTTGTCTGATTTGTACAAGTTGTGGCGAAAGCAAATGCGGATAATTATAAACCTGTTACCTTTTCATAATTTAGTGGCCTGAATTATGATCCCCTTGCCCTTCCGGTTTTTTCCGGAAGGGTTTTTTATTTTAAAAAAACATAATTCGGGAATGATCGAACCATTCTCTTATGTCAATTGTTTACTTTTGCGACTAAAAATCAATATTAATCATATCTGGTTTTTTATGAACAGAAGGAGAAAGCTTAAAAAATTATTTGTGCTACTCACATTACCCATGGTAATGTTTCTGTTCTTTAACCAGGTTGCTTTCTGGCACTATCACGTGCTTGAAAACGGAATGGTTGTAGAACATTCCCATCCTTTTAAAAATAACCCCAAGCCCGGCACACCTTTCCAGAAACATCATCATTCCGATTTTGAGTTTACAGTTCTGGCACAGATCTCTCATCTGGCCGGTACTCTGTTGGCTTATCTGGTTTTAGGTCTGATAATTAATAATATTGCTGCACCTTTAAATAATTTTTACAAAGCAGCTGATTACCGATCATCCTACCTCATTACTGAAAAATTACGCGGCCCTCCCGTATCTATATGAAACAAGTTTCCCGATTTTATTTCAATTGTTTTAAGATGAGCTTTCAATCATTTACTAATGATTCTATTTAAAGTTTATCAGAAAATAATTCATAGAATAAATACGGATCAAACAATTCAGTGATTCTGATCAGTCATGAAATAACTTCAAAAAACATATTTTAAATGAAAAACTTTTTTACATCCTGCATATTTCTGATGTGTTTAACAGCCATCAGCACATTTTCGTTATTTGCCAACCCCGAAGAACAGCGCCCACCGACGGATGCCAATATTTTCGGACACATTATTGATGCGGAGACCGGCGAACACCTCCCCTTTGTCAATCTGATCATTAAGGGCACCCGCATAGGCACCATTACTGATGCCACCGGTCATTATATTCTTACCAACCTGCCTCCTGGCACACATACTCTCATTGCCCAAAGCATGGGATATGCCCGCTCTGAAGTTGAATTTGAAGCTATTAAAGACCAAACCATTGAGGTTGATATTAAACTTGTACCAACAGGTATTATTCTCGAAGAGATTGTTCTTACTTCCTCTCCCACTGCCAGTGGATTCCGCTACCAGCCCGATAATGTATTTACAGGAGAAAAACTGCAACGCCGCAGTGAATCTTCGTTCGGAGAAATGCTTAACGGGCAGCCCGGCGTAGCCATGCGTAGCTTTGGATCAGCCCCTGCACGGCCCGTTATTCGTGGAATGGATGGCGACCGCATCCTGGTGCTGGAAAACGGCGAGCGAATGGGCGATATCTCTGAAACCTCTGCCGACCATGCCATCTCCATGGATCCGCTTGTGGCCAGTCGTCTCGAAGTGGTTAGAGGGCCTGCCAGCCTCCTTTATGGCTCAAGTGCTTTAGGTGGAGTTATCAACCTGATGACTACAGACATTCCCGATCAGTGGGACCCGGGAATTACAGGTGTATTGTCAGGACAAGGTGCTACCATGAATAACATGGGAGCAGGATTCGGGCGCATAACATACGGAGATAATAACTGGGCAACCACAGCCCGGTTTGCCATGAGACAAAGTGGCAATATTACCACTCCTGAAGGAGAATTGCCCGGAACATCAGGCCGGAATTACGATGGTGCTGTGGGTTGGGGAATCAATGGGAATAATCTCAACGGAGGGTTAAGCCTTTCATTGATGAACCAGGTTTTTGAAATTCCTGAAAACATTGACAACCCTGACGAAAGTGTGGAGATCAGGGCTCAGAGATATTCTTTTCAGGGACGTTTCGGGAGAGATCTTACTGGCAGATTATTCGATCAGGCTCAACTACGTTTCAATGCAACACACTTTTTCCAGCAGGAAGCAGAGATTGAAATACTTGAAGATGGTAGCATAGATGAAGATATCGATCTTGAATATAACCAATATGCTTTGAGCAGCACTCTGACTTTACAGCACAAGCCGGTTGGTATTCTTGCCCGTGGGGCAGTAGGATTCAGCTTCATGGGTCAGGCCCTGAACATAAGAGGCGATGAAGCCTATACTCCGGGAGAATCGCGCATTGCACTTGCAGTGTTTACTTTCCAGGAAGTACCCCTTTCCAGTCAGTTGAGAATGCAGTTTGGGTTGAGACTCGATTTCCAGAACTCAACAGCTCTTAGTAATCCCGTATTCCCAAACATTGACCTGAGCCGGAATACATTCAATTATTCAGGTTCTTTAGGATTAAATATTCGTCCTAATCAGGCACTTGAAATCGGTGGACAGTTTGCACGGTCGCATCGGAACCCGCTTATTGAGGAACTATTTGCTAACGGAGCACATCTTGGAGCCGGTGTTTACGAGCGCGGCAATCCAAACCTGAAAGATGAGATAGGACATGGCGGAGATATTTTTGCCCGTTTAAAACTGGATTTTGCAGAAGTAGAAGTTGCTCTTTTTGTCAATGACTTTTCCAACTATATCGTTTTTCAACCCATCGGAGAAATTGATCCTGTATCTCAATACCAGATCTTTGAATATGTGCAGGGTCATGCAAGGCTTCACGGAGGCGAAATTTCTGCAGCAATGCAAATTACCGGTGGACTTACCTGGCAAACAGGAATCGACATGGTTAGGGGAACAAGAATCATAGATGATTTACCCAACGAGCATCTGCCTTTTATTCCCCCGTTCAGATTCAGTAATCAACTGGAATATGATTTTGAAACCGGCTGGATAGGAACAAGCTTTCAAGCTGTTGCCAGGCAGAACAGAGTTGCCCCGGAAGAAGATATTACCGATGGTTACTCATTACTGGGTTTTCAGGCCGGATACCGGCTAAATTATAATGGCCGCCATGTAATCATTGCAAGGGTGGAAAATGCTCTTGATACAAAATACCGCGATCACCTTTCACGTATAGAAGACAGGAACTTTGTTATGCCCGGAAGAAATATAAATCTTACCTATAGGTGGTTTTTCTGATATATATAAAAAACGGGCGAATATCTTATTGCTTTTGAAAGAAAATACCTGCAAAGAACACTTTGAAAGTCAGTAAACTTAAACCTTGTACTGCCATCTCTGTGTTCTTTGCATAATCCTTTGTGAGCTTTGCGAGAGATTAAACTATTCTTTTTTGTATGCTACCCCTTTTAGTTTTTAACTCCTTCACTAAAATAACACCTGCTTTTTTGTAATTTTGGCACAATACAAATCTCCACGGTTTAATTGAAACAATAATTTACTTCCATATCTGTTATTTTATTATGCTTTAACAACTTACTTTCGCTTTTAAATCACATATGAAAAATATATACCCGGGCCAGTCTACAGGATTTCTTTTCTCACTGATCTTATTCATATTTCTTTTTGCACCGGCTGCTTCACAGGAAATACCCATTGGCACCTGGCGACATCACCTGCCCAACAGGACTGTGATTTCCCTGGCCGAAGGCAACAACAATATAATTTATGCTGCAACCCCTTACGGCTTGCTTGAATACGATAAAACCTACAACAGCATCCGAAAAATTGATAAGGTTGATGGATTGTCAGATTTTGGGATCAGCGTAATCAACTATTCAAAGGATAAAAATCTCCTGCTCATGGGGTATCAGAACGGAAACGTGGATATTCTGCAAGGAAACCAGATTTTTTCTGTGTCCGACATCCGGCAGGCCAACATACTGGGATCCAAAACTATACACAACATTTTATTTTCAGGAAACATTGCCTATCTGAGTTGTGGCTTTGGAATTGTATTGCTTGATCTTACAGACTTTGTTATTCTCGACACCTGGTTTATAGGGCCAGATGCCAGCATGCTCAATGTATATGACCTGGCAATTAAAGACAGTTACTTTTACGCTGCCACAGAAGCCGGATTACTAAAAGCATCGGCCGATGCACCTAACCTGGCCGATTTCCAGTACTGGAACCAGGTTACGGAATTGCCGGTTCCCTGGGGCACCTACAACAACCTTGCGGTACATGGAGATCTTCTTTTTGCCAATTTTTCAGCCGGACAGACTGACTCCATCTATTATTTCGATGGGGTAACCTGGAACACATTTGCCCCACAAACCCAGGAAAGCTTCTTCGGAAACAAAACCAATCTTCATTCTTCAAACGGATATCTTACGGTAAGTTCCGATGGAGGATTATTTGTATTTGATTCCGGACTTTCGCTCGCCGGTGAGTTCTATTTTTATGCCGGAGAATTTGTTGATGCCCTGGATGCCCTAATGGATTCCGACAATATATTATGGGCTGCCGATAACAGAAGCGGACTCATCAAGGGCGGATTAACAGGCGGATTTGAATCGATCATTCCCGAAGGTCCTTCGCATGCCGAGTCATTCGGACTTGCGCACAATGGCGGAGCACTCTGGGTAGCTCCGGGAAGTACACAATCAGGGATTTTTAACGACCGGGGCATTTTTGTTTTTTATGAACAGAAATGGCAAACCTTTAACCGCTGGTTATTCCCCGAAATTAACAGTGTGCGAAATATTCACCAGGTAACCCCACACCGGGGTAATACCCGCCGTGTTTTCGCGGCATCATGGATGGGCGGTCTTTTGGAGTTTGATGTGGAAGACGGACTGATCAACTTTTACCATGATGAAAACAGCACCCTGCAGCGCAGAACCGGTGCTGCTCAGCATATAAGGGTTGGAGGTTCGGCCTGGGACAGCAATGGAAATCTCTGGGTTACCAACTCCAACACTGATCTCTTTCTGCATACCCTGAAACCCGATGGCACATGGATGGGCTTCCCTCACAACGGTAATCTGGGGGTTAATGAAATAGTGGGCAAAGTGGTAGTGGATAATTTTGACCAAAAATGGGTTGCCCTGCCCGATGGCGGAGGTATCATGGTTTTCAAGGAAGAAAGTCTGAATGGCAATCAGGCTTTTGACATAAGAAAACTGGGCACACAGGAAGGCAACGGCGCATTGCCCAACAACAGGGTTACCGCACTGGCAAAGGATAAAGATGGTTACATTTGGGTGGGAACAAACGGAGGAGTTGTGGTGTTTTACTCACCCCAACAGGTATTCAGAAGTCAGTCGTTTAACGCACAAACCATTATAGTATTGCAGGATGGGTTTGCCGGAAGGTTGTTCGAAAATGAGATCATCAATACCATCTTTGTTGACGGGTCCAATAAAAAATGGTTTGGCACACAAAGCTCAGGAGCCTTTCTGCTTTCATCCGATGCCAGAGAAACTATTCTGCATTTTAATAAAAGTAATAGTCCGCTGCCATCCAACAACATTCTGGATATTTCCATAGATCCCAAAACCGGCGAAGTGTTCTTTGCTACCGATCAGGGTTTGGTTTCCTACAGGGCCTTTGCCACTGAAGGACAAAGCCAGCATGCTGATGTTTATGCATTTCCCAACCCCGTGCGCCCGGGTTATGCAGGTTATATCGCTGTGAAAGGACTGGTTACCAATGCCAGAGTAAAAATAACCGATATCAACGGCAACCTGGTATACGATACTTTTGCCGAAGGCGGACAACTGGTATGGAACGGCCGTGATCTTTTCGGCAACCGGCCATCATCCGGTGTTTACCTGGTATTCTCAACCGATCCCGAAGGAAATGAGACTATGGTTACCAAGATACTTTTTTTGAAATAGATTGAAAGGGAGACCGGCGAAGGAAAATTCGAAACTCAAAATACGAAATCATAAATTAAAAACTCTGCGTTCATTGCGAACCCTTTGCGTCATTGCGTGGAGTAATAATTAAATCAATAAGCCAACAACCTCCTCCATGATCCAGACCACCCAGGGCATAGTACTCCACAGTTTCAAATACGGTGATTCGGGTATCATTGCCAGGATACTCACTCCGGGGCTTGGGCTACAGTCATACCTGGTGCAGGGCGCACGAAAAAGCAAATCAAGGATCAGGGCCAGTTTGTTTCAGCCTCTTACGCTGCTGGATATGGTGGTGTATCATAAAGAAAAATCGGGATTGCAACGAATAAAGGAGGCACGTTGCTCCCACCCTTTTCATACCCTGGCAACAGATATACGGAAAACTACCCTGGCCCTATTCATTTGCGAAATGCTGATGAATGCTTTCAAACACCAGGAACCCCAGAAAGAAGCCTTCGATTTTATCTTTCATGCTGCACAAAAGCTTGACATGGAAGAAGATAATCTGTCAATTTTTCATATGGTTTTTCTTTTGCAACTGAGCAAATTCCTTGGATTTTCACCGGGGAAAAATTACTCTGATCTGAAGTGTTTTTTTAATCTCAGGGAAGGTTTATACCAGTCGCAATACAATAATGCCACCCTTTGCCTTACCCATGAGGAGAGTAACTACTTTTATAAGTTGTCAGTCACCAATTTACAGGATACATCCAGACTGGACATCCCTGCAGCCATGCGGAAAATTTTGTTGCAGAAAACCATTGATTTTTACAGGTATCATATGGAGGGATTCAAGGAGATAAAATCGCATCATATATTGGAAAGTGTTTTTCATTGAATTCATTATTACATTTGCACAAAATTCCACTGTTTTATAAAATCATTTGTATCAAGAGAGTAACTGGTTATTGGTAATGAAAAAATTTTTCGAAAAAATAGAAATCCCAGTAAAGCTAACCTGGGTATTGTTTTTCATTTTTGCCCTTGTAAGAATTCTTGAGCTTTTAAGTCTTCCTGAAAAAAGTACCGGTCAAACCATGATCAACTATTTTGCAGGATTGAGATATGATTTTCTTCTTGCATCCATAGCAGGTATTATAATGATTTTTGTGTTTCTTATTCTTTCCCGAAAAACACATAAAGTTTTACTTTCCTTAAGCGGAGTTGCAATTTTGTTTTTAGCTATCATATCCTGGGGGCTTACAGAATATTATCTTTCTACACAGTTACCCCTTGATAATTCTATTCTGGTATATCCATTAAATGAAATCATCCATATAGTGTCATCATCTGAAAGCATCAGCTTCGTTATGATGTTGAAGGCTATTCTGGTGATCACTGCAACCATTGCTTCTGTATGGTTTTTTGTGCCCAGAATTAAATTTTCACCAGGAATCTTACTTGCAAGTTTAATCCCTATCATAATAGTTTTGGGGTTTTTCAATAACATCACTCCTGATATTACGAAATTTAAGCGTAATAAGCCTTTTTATCAGCAGATCAATAAAGCAAGCTTTTTTGCCAAGTCCCTGATGAAGCACAGGAGCAGCGACAGTTATTTAACGAATTCTGATGTAATGTTCGTTTCCAGGGATTATAATGAATTGATGCAGGATATGGATTTTACCGACCCTATATATCCATTTTTAAGGATCCACAAACATGAGGATGTAATCGGCAGGTTTTTTAATTTCGGGGAAGAGAAACCCAATTTTGTTTTTATCATTGTGGAGAGCCTCTCCCGCAATTTCTCAGGCCCCGGAGCCCGATGGGGCAGTTTTACCCCTTTCCTTGATTCTCTTGCACAACACAGTATATACTGGGAGAATTTTC
>JAHYJP010000327.1 GCA_019429055.1 Bacteroidales bacterium | reverse complement strand
TCATAAAGCGGGTTATCAACACATTGGTGTCGGGCCAGTAAAACTGTTTTTTTGTCAGGTTATTATTCAGGGGCGCAATCTTAAAATAGCCCCCTTTTTTTTCATCAAGGATGCCTGCGAAAATGCTAGGAGAATCAAAATGCGGATAACACATCCAGTCAATGGAACCATCAGTACCCACCAGAGCAGATGTAAGCATATTGCCGATGATTCCATAGTTTTCAATTTGTTGATAGGCCATAATATAAAATTTTTTGCTTGTTATTTTTGGTTTGCATACTCTTTTGCCAAAAAGCTGAGTAAGCAGTGCAAATGCTAAGCTCCTGATTTTTTGTATGTTTTGGAGAGATAAAAGATGATCAATCCAAAAAGAAGCGCATAAACAGTAGAAAACTGAAAGAGTGCCGTTAGGGAATAGGTTTCACTAAGAATACCAATCAAGTTGGCACTGAATCCAACACCCAGTTGAAGGGCTGCTACCATAAACCCGGATACTATAGCCGCATGTTCGGGAAATTCATCTGTTGCAACGCTAATTGTTTGCGGGAATAGAAAAGAAATGGCAAAGCCACCCAAAACCATGGCTGCAAGATAGAGGATTTCTGTATCTGCCAGGGGCGTGAAATAATAAATAATTGCGAGGAGAAAAGGAGCAGTCAGAAATAATAGCCGGGTTGAATACTTTAGCGCGATAGCAGCAAAAATGACACGCCCCAGTGCCACAGAACCCCAGAAGAGAGATAGTCCGAGTGAGGCCCTGGCTGCTGTTAAGCCTCCTTCTTTTTCTAAAAACACCGAGCCCCAGCTTCCAAAAGTAGCTTCAATGGCTCCATAAAAGAATACTGCCATAATGTATAACCATAATCTTTTGGGTATCTTAAACTTAATTTTTACTCCCGCCTCACTTTGCAGTGATTCATTCAATGTAAGGGGCAATAAAAGTGTGAATATCAATAAGATTAGCAGTACCCCTGCCGTAAGAAGAGGTGCACCCCACCACATATTGATTCCTGAGAAGTATCCCATGAGCAGGGGAGATGTTGCAGTGCCAATACCCAGAAAGAAATGCAGTGCTGTAACAGCAGAAGACTCTTTGCCCTTAAAAAGCTGATATGCAAAAGGATTGAGCGCAGTGATGGAAAATCCGAAGCCTGCGCCTAAAAACGCAGTTGATACAAGAACCAGAATATAAGCCGCCAGGGGGATTTCAAAAAGCCATCTTGTGCTGACAAGCAATAGCATGGATGCCAGAAGTGCAGCCTGGCCGAAGAGCAATATCGTTTTCATTCCAAAACGCTCTGCCAGCCTCGACGCCATAAGAGAAAACAGGATGGCTGTGATAATTTGTGGAGTAAAAATACTTCCAAATTGACCACTGGTAAAACCATGAAAATCGGGATTGGTAAAAATACTGCCTGCTGCAGGAAACATAATGAGTGCCACACCAGCCATGAAGCCGCTAGCGTATATTGAAATGACTTTTTTTATCATAATTAGTTGTCTTTTTCTCAGAAAATTGTTTTTATCAGAGCACTCATGGTCTTGAGCAGATTTAACTTTTAAAATGCCTGGGGTGTTTTTTTTATTTTTGAAGGATTAAAACTGCATGACCATCTTTATCCCTTACCATAAAACCAAAGGAATAGGGTAAAGGTGTTTCTTGCATATTTATAAGGTTTTTAGATATCATTTGATAAGATTGGGATGCTTTAAGAAAAATATCATTAATGTTGGCTACTTCAATAGTAGTGTGCCAGTGCCAGATGTCATCGGGCCGGCTTGAAGCAGGATAAGGCCTTCCTCCCGGTGGAGCTATATACTCCAGAAATTCCAGGCCGATTCCATTTTGGGCAACCAGCCCGGAAATCTGCAGTCTCGCCCCAAAAACCTGGTTTAGTCGTTCCTGCTCAGGGCCGTAATTTTCGCTTTCACCCATGGTTTTTAGTCCCAGCAATTTCTCATAAAAAAGGGATTGTTCAGGAGTGTTTGAAATGGCAATCGCTGTATGGTCAATTCCTGCAAAAAGATTGTTATCCGGATTTTTCCATTTCGGATTTCCTTTTCCGGCAGGGAAGTAAATCAGTTCCAGGTTATGTCCGTCGGGGTCCTGAAAATAAAAAGCTTCAATGCCGGCAGCAGCAGGAATATAATCAGGTAATTTCTGGGGTGCGGTGGATACATGCTTTACACGATTATCCTTCAGGATTTCATAGGCTTTATCCATGTTGGTAACTACAATGGCAATATGCTGAAACCACAAATCATAACTTCTCGAATCCAAAGGAACAGGACGACCCGTATGGTCTTTAAACTCCTGCAGGAAAATGAATTCATCG
>JAHYJP010000072.1 GCA_019429055.1 Bacteroidales bacterium | reverse complement strand
TAATCATACCCGGATTGCTGTTTGCCACGATTATGTCGGTAGGCGACAACAGTCTGAACTATTCCATACAACAATCGGCCAAGGAGGCCTTATATACTCCCACAACGCGCGATGTAAAATACAAAGCAAAAGCCTTTATCGATATGTTTGTACAACGTGGAGCCAAAGCCGTATCAGTTTTCCTTAATATCGGACTTGCTGTTACCTTTGGCATTCACAATGTACATTGGTTGTCGGTGCTTGTTTTACTGCTTATCACTTTTCCCTCACCTTTTTCACCATCTAATGCCATGTTTATGAAGTTGGCATTATAGAGATCACCTGCTTCTCTGTCCGTGAAGGTATTTTCTTTTAACCTCTTACAGACATTGCACCACGAGGCATGTAATTCAAGAAATATCAACTTGCTTTCATCTTTTGCTTTTTCCAGGGCATCGTTCCAGTTACCATCAAAAAATACTAACCCGTAATTGGTATCTGATGTGTACCCACTTATGGTAGTATTGTTGGAATAGCCTGCAAAGAAAAGAAAGGTCATAATAACCATTATTGATTTCATTGTCCATGGTTTTAAGATTTCTAAATCAAAAACATTCGTAGAATTAGACATCTTAAGATCAAATTCCTGACAATAAAATGTCAGGATTTTCCGGAAAGTAATTTCCATGCATAAAAAAGGAGGTCCTAACCAGAACCACCTTCAGCAGTTTTCTTAACTTCCTGACTTTCAGCATGGGTCATGTTTATATAATGGTCTTGCCTTAATCAGCTACAAATTGTACCAGGAAATAAATAAACCTTTATTTCAAAAAGCTAAAATGCTTACTTAATGTTGACAGCTAACAAAGAAATTCACTTTAGACAGGATGTTCTTAATTAACTATTAAAACTTACTTTCCGGGGCACGAATAAAAATATTTTTCGGAAGGGCAGGCAGGTTGACCGATTTCCACAACTAGTTTTTACCAATAACCCCACAATCCGTATTCTTTTCGTTTGAGAAGGGCATTTTTTTCATCCAATGAAAAATATTCCGGATCAAAATCTTCTCCAAGCCATGCAACAAAATTGTCATAATCTGCATGGGCAGGATTTTGTAATACCTTTAAAAAATCTTTGTATGCGTA
The DNA here is from genome assembly GCA_019429055.1 of Bacteroidales bacterium. Classification (GTDB taxonomy): domain Bacteria; phylum Bacteroidota; class Bacteroidia; order Bacteroidales; family UBA7960; genus SKVR01. The sequence continues at coordinate 16,551 of JAHYJP010000072.1, read as the reverse complement.
GGGTCCTCCGCAATCTTCAGGCGGGCAATTTCTGGCGCCGTCCATACAAACCGGATTTTTCCGGCCTCTTGATTATTAAGTTTTTATACTCTGCCGGAAATAGTTTATGGCTAAATAAAGCCAAAACCTGGTTTACTTATCCATGCGCAAGGTTTCCTTACCTTGTTCTAAATCACGAATAAAACGTAACCCCACTCCTGCTTTCGTTGCTAACTATTCCTGAGTTAATCCAAGCAATTTTCTACGATCCTTTACAAAATTTACTAATTCCTTTTGCATAACTATACCTTTTCGGGTATAAAAACAAATATTTTGGTGAAAATTATATCCGTTCGGGTATAAATTATTCAAAAAACTGATCAGGATTAAACGGGATATCATCATCCGGATCTTTATCATGCGGACCAACACCGGGTGGATTAAACAAACCCCAACGGTCAATAATATAATTCCATTTATCAAAACCTTCTACCCAGTCAATGAATAGTAACCGGTATTCTTCGATTAAATTACGTACAATATTGAAGTACTCAACATACTCAAAACCAAAAGCTTTCAGGGAATGATTTTGTATCATCAAATCATTGGCAGCTTTACGGATTAAGGCCGCATTCTGCATTCGTATATCATACAAATCACCTCCTTCAGCACCTGCAACCTTAACCGTAAGCATAGCTGCATCCGACAGCATTTGCATCCTGATATCCTGCAAAATCTCATTCTCTTCGGGTATTAAATCTGCAATCTCTTTAACAACTTTATAAATTTCCTTACCCTTTTTGTAAATCGGCAGATTTTCCGGAGTTATTTTTTCTGAATCATCATCTTCAAACATAGTATTATTATTGCAATTATTTCCTAATAAAAAAACTGTATCGGTATCGCCGTTAGCTTCCAATAATTCAGGAAGTTGAAAGTCCATGGTGCAAAAATACTACACTTTTACTTTTAATGTTTGATGGATAGGGGGGTATTATTGTTTTAATGCGGAAGCTTCCAGTTCCTTCGGAAGCTGGAAGTTCCTACCCCATCAGGAACCGGAAACTTGCGTAGCAATTTCCAGCTTCCGGGCTACTCAAAGTCTCACCCGAAAGAGCATATAAAATGGATGATTTCGTAACTAAATTTTATTCTACCCCACCCTAATCTCAACCTTAACCTGCTTTACTTCCCGATACAAAACCTCCCAAATATATTCCCCAGCAGTTCGTCGTTGGTAATTTCACCGGTAATGGTGCCCAGGCTGTGGAGGGCGGCGCGCAGATCGGAGGAGAGGAGGTCGCCGCTGAGGCCGTCGTCGATGCCGTAGCGCACCTGCTGCAGGGCTTCCAGGGTGTCTTTAAGGGCCTGGTAGTGGCGACTGCTGGCCACGATGCTCTGGTTGGCTTCTTCCACCCCAACTGATACGGATTTGAGCAGACTTTCCAGTATGAAATTGATGTTTTCGTTGCGCTTGGCCGAAACGAAAATGGTTTCCATCTCCACCAGGTCAGGGAAATGGTGGGGCATTTCTTCCATCAGATCAATTTTGTTGGCAATGAGGATCAGGCGCTTTTCCTTATCTTCCAGGGTATCGCGGAACTCTGAAATGGTTTCGTTGATCTCTTCCATGGTTGTGGTGCTGGCATCGAACACATAAAGGATTATGGCTGCCTGCCTGATCTTTTCATAGGTGCGTTCAATACCGATGTTTTCTATGGTGTCGCTGCTGTCGCGCAGTCCGGCCGTATCGATAAACCGGAAGGATACTCCTTCAACCACCAGCACATCTTCAATGCTGTCGCGGGTAGTGCCGGGAATTTCAGATACGATGGCCTTTTCTTCATTAAAGATGCAGTTGAGAAGGGTGGATTTTCCCACGTTGGGTTTGCCGATGATGGCGACAGGTATACCGTTCTTAAGCACGTTGCCCAGGGCAAAGGACTTGATAAGCTGCCGCAGTTCTTTTTTGATGATGGTGAGAAGTTCCAGTAATTTTTCACGGTTGGCGAATTCCACATCTTCCTCGCTGAAATCGAGTTCCAGTTCAATGAGCGAAGCAAAGTCGAGCAGCTGGGCACGGAGTTGCTGGATGCGTCTGGAGAAATGTCCGCGCATCTGCCTGAAGGCGATGGTATGCGATGTGGCGGAGTTGGATGCTATGAGGTCGGCAACGGCTTCGGCCTGGCTCAGGTCCATCTTGCCATTGAGGAAAGCACGCAGGGTAAACTCACCCGGACTGGCCATGCGGCAGCCGCTATCCACGAGCAAACGCAGGATTTCCTGCTGAATGTACCATGAACCGTGACAGGATATTTCTACCACATCTTCACCGGTGTAAGAGTGCGGATTCACAAATTTGGTTACCAGCACTTCATCCAGGGGTTTGTCGTTTTCCAGTATCTGCCCCAGCACAACCTTGTGCGATTCGATGTCGCCAAATTGTATTTCTCCGTAAGGCTTATAGATCTTCTCCATTATGTTCCAGGTATTCTTTCCTGAAACCCTTATCACTGCAATTGCACCTGTTCCTGCGGGTGTTGCAGGGGCACAAATGGTATCTTCGGTATGGTAAGTGGAATGGCTCATGGCGTGTCCTCCTTTGGTTTATACCTACAAACCTAAACATTTTTTTGAGTAAAAATAAATTGTAGCTGAAATTTACTGGGGTTTGAAGTTTTTTTTACCATATAAGGCATATAAGAAAATATCCCAAAACCTTATATGTCTTATATGTTTTAAATAACAAAAGTAAAGTAACTGCCAGTAATTTTGCCATGTAAGACACATAAGAGATCTTTCTCAAAACCTTATATGCCTTATATGTTTCAAAAAAGCAATCCCGGAGCCGGGAGTTTCCGCCTGGAGGGGCCAGGGGGTGAGGGTAAAATTATTTCCCAAAAAATCCCCATCTTTGCACCAGCACAACCAAACCAAACATCATGATCAAGATCGTTGCCGACCACAAGATCCCTTTCTTAAAGGGCGCGCTGGAGGGAGTCGCACTTGTTGAGTACAGACCCGCAGCAGAAATTTCACATGAACATCTCAAAGATGCCGATGCACTTATCATCCGCACCCGTACCCGCTGCAATGAAAAACTCCTTGCAGGAACCCCCGTAAGGTTTATTGCCACGGCAACCATCGGGCACGACCACATCGATAAGGAATATTGCGAAGCCCATAATATCCGGTGGACCAATGCCCCGGGGTGTAATGCATCTTCGGTGGGACAATATGTTGCTTCGGCCCTTGCTTACATTTCCGGCCGTCACGAAAAACCCCTGCATGAACTTACCATCGGTATTATTGGAGTGGGAAACACAGGCCGTATGGTAGAATCGCTTGCCAGCACTTTAGGCATGGAAATTTTACTTAACGATCCTCCGCGCGAGAAAAAGGAAGGGCCCAAAGATTTTACCGATCTTCATACCCTGCTTGAAAAGTCGGATATTGTTACCTTGCATATCCCGCTGGAACAGACGCCGGAAAACAATACCTTTCACCTTGCCGGGAAGGATTTTTTTAATCTTATGAAGAAGGGAGCCTGGTTTATCAATTCATCACGTGGCGAAGTGGCCGATACAAAGGCGATACTGGATGCCATCCACAGCAAACATGTAGGTGGTACCGTGCTGGATGTTTGGGAAAATGAACCTGACATAGAACCCAAATTACTCGAACTTTCTGATATAGCAACCCCCCACATTGCAGGGTATTCAGCCGATGGCAAAGCCAATGGTACGGCCCTGAGCGTGCAGGCCATCAGTAATTTCTTCGGATTCGGCCTGGGCGACTGGTACCCCGATAATATACCCATGCCCGCGAATGCCAAAACAAGCTTTTCCTGTCGAAACAAAAAACGGCAGGATATCTTTCGTGAACTGAGTTTGCTCAGCTATAATATTTTACAGGATTCCGATACCCTGAAAAAGTCTCCCAAAACCTTTGAACGACAGAGAGAAAATTATCCCCTCCGACGTGAGCCGGGAGCTTATGATCTGAAAGTATTCCAGTGCGATAGTGAAAAAATGAAGTTTATCAGGGAGCTGGGATTTGGGATTGGGTGATGGGTGATGGGTTTTTACTAAATATATTGCATAAAAGAAAACCTTCTCATAATCTTATTTGTTTTTATTCATTGGGACCCACCCCCGGCCCCTCCCTACGAAGCAGAGAGGGGTGTACCTGCAGTGGTTTTGTAAAAAGCAAATTAAAAAGTACCATTATTTCGCAAAATTAAAAGGAAATGCACTGAAGTCTGAGTTTTCTTCACCTTCCCTGCTCGTAGGGAGGGGTGCCCGAAGGGCGGGGAGGGTCAAAAAAATTACATCTGCTAAATACCCTATTTTTCTCAGGAAAATACTATTTTTGGGGCTCCGAAACTGAGATGAAATCTGAAATATTCACAACAAGAAAAAATATCAAAAAAAACATAACACATGAGCGTATTGGTAAACAAGGATTCCAGGGTAATTGTGCAGGGTTTTACAGGCTCTGAAGGCACTTTTCACGCAACACAAATGATAGAATACGGCACCAATGTGGTGGGTGGTGTAACGCCCGGCAAAGGCGGGCAAAAGCACCTTGATCTGCCGGTTTTCGACCGTGTTGACCAGGCTGTAAAAGTGGCCGGTGCCAATGTGAGTGTCATTTTTGTACCTCCCGCTTTTGCAGCCGATGCCATTATGGAGGCCGCCGATGCTGGCATAAAGGTGATCGTTTGCATTACTGAGGGGATCCCTGTTAAGGATATGAACATGGTAAAGGAATTTCTCAAAGATAAGGAAGTCCGTTTGATCGGGCCTAACTGTCCTGGTGTTATCACCCCCGGTGAATGCAAGGTGGGCATTATGCCCGGCTTTATCCATAATCCCGGAAGTATTGGTATTGTTTCGCGCTCAGGGACATTGACCTACGAAGCGGTTGACCAGGTTACCAAGGCCGGCATGGGCCAGAGTACCTGCATAGGTATTGGTGGCGACCCCATCGTAGGTACCACAACAAAAGAGGCTGTAGAACTTCTGATGAACGACCCGCAAACCGAAGGAATCATCATGATCGGTGAGATCGGCGGAAGCATGGAAGCCGAAGCAGCCTATTATATCCGCGACTACGGCACCAAGCCGGTAGTAAGTTTCATTGCCGGTGCCACTGCACCCAAGGGCCGTACCATGGGCCACGCCGGCGCAATCATTGGTGGAAAAGACGATACCGCCGAAGCCAAAAAGAAAATCCTGACCGCTTGCGGTGTTACTTATGTGGATTCTCCGGCAGATATAGGAATTACTATGAAGAAAGTTCTGGGGAAGTAAAGTAGGTCATACCGCGAAGACGCCAAGATGGTGAGTTCGCGGAGTATTTCTTTCGTATATATATTTTTAATATTTCCGGTCTCCGGTCTCCGGTCTCCGCTTTCTGTTCTCCGTTCTCCGGGCTTCAGTCTCCGGTCTCCGTTCTCCGTTTTCCCATCACTATTCACTGTTCACTATTCACTATTCACTATTCACTATTCACTATCCTCCTCTATCTCATACCACTGATAAGCTCCCATATCCACCCGTTCCAGGCGGCTGTTACCCAGAATGTCGTAAGGAATATCGATGGCTAATTCGGGATCGCCCTCTCCTATGGCCGGGCTGTCTTCCCTTAAGCGGTAGTCATTGTTTACGTTGATGAACCTGGGCTGTGTGTTAAAAATGCTGCTTTCGAAAAGATGTCCCAACTGCTGTTGTAAGGTAGTCCTGATCAGGCTGTGGTCGAACATAAAGTTTGCCACCGAATTATCGGGGTACAAATCGAGCAGAATTTCCTGCTGCAAACTACCATAAATGATGGAATTGCCGAAATAGGCCTTGTCGAATTCCCGCACCTGAACTGTATTGGTAGTATCAATATAATAGTTATTAAAAACGATGGATGGTGTTTGCCTGATTGAACCCGGCAGACTGTAGTAGTTGCCCACGGTAATATGCCTGAAGTCGTAACTTCCACCCAAACTCATACTAATGGCATTTACGCCACAGTTGGAAACCACAAGATTTTGGGCTTCAACCCATGCACCCCGGAGTTCGAGTCCGGTCTGGTCCATATTTTTTATGATGGTATTGCGGATTCGCAATGTAGGCTCAGTAAGGCTGCCGATGGAGTCCATGACAATGCCATAGGTAGCATTTTTGATAATTGCATTATCAATACTGTGATTACGGCTGTTGGCGGTAAGCCATATATAGCCCCATTGCCCGGGTAAATTATTGTAAACGGACTCGAGCCTGTCACCTTGAAACACTATGGGTTCTTCAAGGGTTCCCTCAACCTGAAGGCTTGACCTTTGTAAAAATATCAATGCCGACTGGTTATGAAAATGAACCCCTGCTCCATCTTCAATACGCAGGGTAACATCCGGTGCTACCAGCACAAGTCCGTAAATAACCCAGGGTTTAGGTCCTGTCCATACACTGTTTTCTGTTATGAGATGATAATTAATTCCCAGAACTGTATCATTTACATTGGGACGTATAAAATTGGCATCCTGACCCCAGGCCACAAGCTTTACATCCTGGATATTGTTATTTACGTAAAACACCACGCTGTCGGAGATAATAAGCGGCAGATCCTGGTTTACAGGGTCAACGGTAACTTCCACAAAAACGAAGATACTGTCGCGCGGGCCGATCTCCAGATCACGGATCGTTGTACCCGATTTGCCATCAGCATTGATTCGAAAATAGGACGAAGTGCCACCGGCAAGTTCCAGACTTGAAATATTTATGCGGGAATTGTTGCGGTTGTAAACTTTAAAGTATCGTGTTGATGATCCAACTGTTGTGAAAACTGTGTCGAACAGAAGTGAATCGGCAGAAAATTCAAGCCTCAGGTTAGGTGATGTATCAAAATCATCCTGACGACAGGATTGCATCTGAAGGATCAGCAAAAATATAAAAGTGAAGGTGAAAAAATAGAATATTCTTTTCATTCTGTAGCTAAAAGTTTCCCGGGGTAAACTGTTTTAATTTCTGTTGTAAAATAATTGGCAGAAATCTGTATTGTAATAAACGTCAATTTGCTTCGATATTTTATCCTGCATTCAAAATATTCATTTTCAGCCCATTTTTGCCTTGTGAGATATTTCTTAAAAGGATAGAATTTTACATCCGGACATCACAAAAAATTGCAATAAATTATTTAAAACACGCAAAATTAGCTTATTTTTGCAGCCTGAAAAAACAAAGCTTTAAAAGTCTTCAATAAAATCAAAAATGAAATGTCCGTAATGGGTTCATAACCCGGAAATAATTAAAGTTTAAATCATGGGCATTCCATCTGACCAATAAAAATAAATTAATAACAGATGAAAGAAAAGAAAAAAGGTCATAAACAAGATCAGGGCGAAAAGAATATTGTTGCCGTTGAAGAGGCACTTAGTAAAAGTGAACAATTTATTGAACGCAATCAGAATCTTTTAATAGGTACTGTAACCGTAATAGTATTGCTGATTGCCGGTTATATAGGATATACCCGTTTCGTATTGGAACCCCGCGAACAGGAAGCACGGGCAGAAATCTTTACAGCTGAAAAATATTTTGAGCAGGACAGTCTGAGACTCGCTCTCGAGGGTGATGGTGTGCATCTGGGTTTCCTGGATATCATTTCCGATTATCGTATGACCAAAACTGCTAACCTGGCCAGGTATTATGCCGGTATTTCATTGCTGAACACCGGAGAATATGAAGAAGCTATTGATCATCTGAAAAAATTCAGAAGGCGCGATCAGATGCTTGGTGCCATGGCACTGGGTGCCATTGGTGATGCTTATCTTGCACTGGAAGATACACGTAATGCCATCAGGTATTATAACAGAGCAGTTGATTACAGACCCAACGAGCTTACAACACCAGCATTCCTCATGAAACTTGGTATGGTGCATGAGCTTGAAGGAGATCATAATAAGGCACTGGATGCTTATAAAAGAATTAGCAACGAATACCCTAACACCACCGAAGGCAGAAACGTGGAAAGGTTTATTGCCAGGGTAAAAACAGCGCAGAATTAGATTTAGGTTGAGATTGAGATTGAGATCAGGAAAGCAGTTGTTTTAATCTTACCTGTGTAGTGTTTGGCGTATAACCGAAAATAGAAAATGAGCGATAAGAAGAAAAATCTTTCTGAATATGATATCCATGCTGTGCCCGATGCAAAAGGAATGCATTTTGGAATTGTGGTATCGGAATGGAATGATGAGATAACCTTTGAGCTTTGCAGGGGAGCCATTGACACATTAAAAAAGCATGGTGCAAACGATAATGATATTGATATTCATTATGTACCGGGAAGTTTTGAACTCCCATTGGGTGCTCAGTTTGTAGCTAAGGCAGGAAACGTTGATGCAGTCATTTGCCTGGGATGTGTAATACAGGGTGAAACCAGGCACTTCGAATTTATTTGCAATGCTGCAGCAGATGGAATTACAAATGTAGGCCTTAAATATGATCTGCCGGTTATTTTCGGCGTGCTAACTCCCGATACCTGGCAACAAGCCAAGGACAGAGCAGGTGGAAAGCACGGGAACAAAGGTGATGAAGCTGCTATTACTGCCATAAAAATGATTGACCTGAAAAGAAGGGTATAAAAAATATAGTGCGTTCTTAAAGAAATAAAGAAGAGGCTGCCTCAAAAGTCACTTTTAATTTGGACACTGAGCCTGTCGAAGTGGGTATCTGACTAATAATCAGATGTAGTTTCGACAGGCTCAACGACCAACTGGAAGTTTTGAGTCAGCCTGTTTTTGTACATTAAACCACATTTTGCTTAATAAGACGGAAATATGCGCAAAGAAGACCTCAGGATCGTTTTTATGGGCACACCTGAAATTGCTGTTGCATCACTTGAAGCCATCCTTGAAAACGGCTACCAGGTGGTGGGTGTGATAACTGCACCCGACAAACCCGCCGGAAGGGGAAGAAAGATCCGTTTTTCGGAAGTAAAACAATTTGCGCTGGAAAAAAACCTGCATCTTTTACAGCCTGAAAATCTCAAAGACCCGGCCTTTATTGATAGTCTTGCAGCGCTTAAACCCGATGTTCAGGTGGTAGTTGCTTTTCGTATGCTGCCCAAAGCAGTGTGGGCATTACCCCCACATGGCACCTTTAACCTGCATGCTTCACTCCTGCCCGATTACCGTGGTGCAGCACCCATAAACTGGGCGGTAATTAACGGAGAAACCCGCACGGGCGTAACCACCTTTTTCCTTGATGAAGAAATAGATACCGGCAAGATCATTGCATCAAAAGAAACGGAAATATATCCTGAAGATACTGCAGGAAGCCTTCATGACAGGCTGAAAGTAACAGGTGCAGAACTGGTGGTTGAAACACTCAATAAAATACTGGAGGGTAATGTGGAAACCAAAAGCCAGGATCTACTAATCTCTGGCCACAGACCCCTGAAAAAGGCACCCAAAATATTCAGAGAAGATTGCAGGATTGACTGGAATAAACCCTCACACGAAATTGCAAATCTTATCCGTGGGCTGAACCCTGTTCCGGGTGCATTTACAGAATTAAGCGCCGGTAACGAAGAGTTGTTCATGATGAAGATCTTTGAAGCAGAAGCCATCATTGAAAAACATACCTTTGAGCCCGGAAAACTACTTACTGATAATAAAAAGTATATATCCATAAGCACTATCGATGGCTTTATTAGTGTTAAAAACATGCAGGCAGCAGGGAAAAAACGCATGAATACTGAAGATTTCCTTCGTGGATATGATTTTTCTTCCGCCCCGGAATCACATTGATACAATATCTATATTTTCTGAAATGCTTGTAAATATAGGCGTTTCAGGCCGAGTTATTAACAAACACCCCCATTTTATCAACAAAATCAGTAGTTTTATAATAATTAGCTTGGTTTTTTTTAGAAATAGCCTATATTTGCAATGGTTAAAGGAAAATTCCATATTTACTTAAACGAAACCTAACTAAAAACTAGAAAAATGAACAAAGCAGAATTAATTGATGCAATGGCATCTCACTCAGGCTTAACAAAAGCTGATGCTAAAAAAGCTCTTGACGCATTTATCGGCGCAACAACCGGCGCACTGAAAAAAGGTGGTCGCGTGGCATTGGTAGGATTCGGATCATTCTCCGTTTCTAAGAGAGAATCACGTAAGGGTAGAAACCCACAAACCGGAAAAGAAATCACAATCCCCGCCAAAAAGGTTGTGAAATTCAAAGCCGGCGCAGAACTCGCTAAAGTGGTAAAATAACCACATTGATAAAAAATTGAACCCCGGAAATAACCACCGGGGTTTTTTTATATACATACATCACATCGAAGAAATAACTTAGGTAAATTTTGCTTGCACACTTCTCATAAAGCCCTTATTTTTAACAAAAATAATTAATCATACCCCATATGAACGAGTTTTCTGACAGCAAGGCCGAAAAGATCAGCAAATTTGATCCCGACGGAGTAGGCAATACCAATGCCAATGTATTTGGCTTACCCTTTACAGTTGCCGAAGCAGATGTAGTTATTATACCCGTACCCTGGGATGTAACCGTTTCAAATATGGAAGGCACTTCCGGGGGGCCTGAAAATATTTTCAGACAATCTGCTCAGATTGATTTACACGATGAGTTCGTTCCGGAACCATGGAAAGCGGGCATTGCCATGGAAAAGATATCAGAACGAATGATTCGTCGCAACAAATCTCTGCGTCCAATGGCTGAAAAATATATTCATTGGCTGGAACAGGATGAATCACCGGAAGATCTTACAGAATTTAACCAGATCAGGGAAGAAATTAATCGTGCCTGCGAAGAACTTTGCGAACAGATCAAATCGCGATCCCTCTGTTGCCTGGATCAAAATAAATTGACGGTAGTACTGGGCGGCGACCACAGTACTCCGCTCGGACTGATGATGGCAATGGCCGAAAAACATAAAAACTTCGGAGTGCTGCAGATAGATGCTCATGCCGATCTTCGCCCGGCTTACCAGGGATTTACCCATTCGCATGCATCCGTCATGTACAATGCTATGCAACTGCCGCAAATAAGTCGTTTTGTTCAGGTTGGGCTTCGCGATTTCTGCTCACAGGAATTGCAGATCATTGAGCAAAACCCTGAACGCATGAAACCTTTCTTCGCAAGAGATATCCACAGGAGGCTTTTTGAAGGCGATAACTGGAAAAACATCTGCATGGATATCGTAAATGAACTTCCCGATAAGGTTTACATTAGTTTTGACATTGATGGACTTGACCTTGCAGAATGTCCCGGAACAGGCACACCAGTGCCCGGCGGGCTAACATACAACCAGGTTTTGTATCTTTTTGAGCAAATTGCCCTTTCGGGGAAGACCATCATGGGGTTTGACCTTGTGGAAACCGGAACCGGACATCTGGATGGGATCATTGCCTGCCGGATCCTATACAAAACCATTGCCATCATGCTAAAATCCAACGGTCGGGTATAATGAAGTTCGAAAAGCGCGATAGAGATTTTATACTTGCCCATCTGCAACAGATGATATCAGAGGACAGATGGCAAAAATTCCATGATATCATTTCGCAAAGAACCCGCTATATAACAGTAATCCTGGAAGATATTTTTCAACCCCACAATGCAAGTGCAGTAATACGCACATGCGAACTCATGGGAATTCAGGATCTGCATATCATTGAAAACCGGAATCCCTATTTAGTAAACCGCGACATTGTTGTGGGATCCGACAAATGGATCAATATTCACAAACATAACCGGCATGATCAAAATACCCTGAGCTGTTTCAGGCAATTAAAAAATAAAGGCTTCAGGATTGTGGCCACTACTCCCCATAAGAGCGATGTGCTCATAACAGAGTTACCTGTTGATCAGAAAATTGCCCTGGTACTGGGAAACGAAGGCCACGGACTTTCTGAAACCGCTCTGAAAAATGCTGATACCTTTGTAAAGATTCCGATGTACGGCTTTACTGAGAGTTTCAATATTTCAGTTTCTGCAGCTATCTGCCTTTACGAATTAACAGCAAGATTGAGAAATGAAACATCCGGCTGGCAACTTTCTTCTGAAGAAAAGGACCTTCTGTTGCTGGATTACGCCCTAAAAACCATAAAAAATCCCAGGACTTTTATGCGCCGGATGAAAATGGAATTGGAAAACCGACTTGATTGAGACAGCTTTTTTTATTAAATTTGTTAAACCTGGAAATTCACTTCAGTTTTAACCAAAATAATAAATACCATGGGAAAAGGAGATATGAAAACCAGAAGAGGTAAGATTTTTCGCGGAACCTATGGAAAATTAAGACCTCGCACAAAAGCCGTTTCCAACCCTGTTGGAGTGAAGCCTCAGAAGAAACAAGGCAAATAAACGGCAGGCATATCTGAAAGTTATTTCAGGCAGGTGAATCTTTTTCAAGGATCATCTGCCTGAATTTTTCTCCTCTGTGCTCAAAATTTTTGAACATATCGTAACTGGCAGCAGCAGGCGACAACAGGCAAACAGTCCCCACAGGTGTAACATCAATGGCTGCCTTTACTGCACTTTCAAAATCCTGAAAAATCATTGCATTACTTAAACCCTCAGGGCGAAGCAATTCCGTTGCAATGCGCAGGCCTGCCTTTCCGATAAACAGAAGCTTCTTAACAGGATGATCCCGGAGATAACCTACCAGCAAAGAATAATCCACTCCCCTGTCGAATCCGCCAAGCAACAGCGTATGCACATCAGGGAAAGTTTTTAAAGCCTCTATGGTTGATTCAGGAATGGTGCTTATGGAATCATTATAGAAACGGGCTCCGTTACGTTCACCGATAAATTCAAGCCGGTGTGGCAACCCTTCAAACATTTCTGTGGTTTTCCGGATGAGCTCAGGGTCAATTCCTTTTACATAGGCAGCCAGACAGGCAGCCAGGATATTGGTCAGGTTATGTTCGCCGGGAAGTTTGCGGCGATTGCAAAAGTTTTCAAAACAGATCTCTCCCGAGCCATCATCAATGATCAGGTGATTATGGTTGCAGCGGGCTCCGGCCTGATCGCCGGCGTGGCAATGTATTACCATTTGCCATGATTGAATTGGGAACTCTGAAAGCAAACCCCTGAGTAATTCATTCTTCCCATTCCAGATAATAACGTCTCCCGGCTTTTGCCAACGGGCAATATTGTACTTAGCCAGTTGGTAATCACGGTAGGATTTGTAATGGTCAAGATGCTCCTGGAAAATATTGAGTAAAACAGCAACTTTGGGAGAGACCCTGATATTTTCCAGCTGATGGCTGCTCATCTCAAATACCACAAGGGTTTCGGGATTAATCTTATCCAGAAAATCCAATGGAGGAACGCCAATATTTCCTCCAAGCAGAACATTTTTATCTGCGTTTTTCAGAATTGTATACAGTAAACTAACTGTTGTACTTTTTCCCTTGGTTCCGGTAACACCAATTACCTGATCCCGGAAAAGCTCAAGGAATATTTCAGTCTGCGAAGTGATCCTTGATTCAATACCAGAATTTGCCAGCACCTTCAGGGAGATACCGGGTGATTTTATTATTATATCACTTTGAAACAGCGGGTTAAGATACTCATCTCCGCAATAGAATATGACATTGGGGTCAGCACCAAACTCATTTGCAAATTCTTCACTGCAATAAGGGTTACTGTCAGAAATAGTTAGATTTAAACCAGGCACGAAATGGCGTAAAGCCCTGTAACTGGATTTTCCTTCTCTGCCAAATCCCAGCAGGCTTACCGTTTTTCCGGCAAACTTCGTTTGAAAATATTCCTGGATGTGGGGCTTGCTCATAAAACAATCTGTTGAACAGTCTTTAAGGATTCTTTCAGAAGCTTTTCAAATCGGGGAGTAAGACTATGAAATCCATTCCAGTATTGAAGTTGTTCCCTGAGCGATGTAAACTTAATTCCACTGGTTGCTTTCTTATATTTTTTAAGCAATACAGGAAGCGGATGGTAAATTTCGCTTTCGCACAAATGAGCAAGGGCAGAGTTTACTTCATTGATGGTTCCAACGCACTCAAAAGGTTTTTCAGGCGCCAGTCCGGCAAGCTGGTAAAGCGTTTGCCCCAGGTTTTCATTTTCAAAAAGATCTTCACCGAATATTTTCACCATAACACTCTTTTCTACGAAAGGTGAGAGCATAATGTATGTAAACAAACACTTTGAGCAGTTGCAGCACCAGGTATCGGTTTTACTTCCCACATTGCAACTCCTGAAAACATCAAAATAACCGGGATTTCGCGAAAACAATGCTCCTATCTGCAACTCATTCAAAGGTCTCAGAAAACTGAAATAATTAATATCCGGACTGATAAAGCTAAAAAGATACGACCGGAAATCCTGTTCAAATTCAAAGGATTTGGAATATTGGTGATTGATGTTTGTTCCGGGAATTGTGGCTTCATTGGCACTGGACTCATTGGAAAGGGCAATGTGTTTTTTGCCTGTAATAACTGCAGCCAGTGCACTTACAAAAGCCAGTAAGGAGGAAAAGGGTGTGTGTCCGTTCAAAAAACCTTTTTCATTTAACTCCAGTAATGTACTATGAATAGTACGCTTAACTTCAAATACATTTTTTTCCAGTCCTGCTTTTTCAATACATTGTTCTGTGGCTTTGCGCTGATTGATAACCAGTGCTGCAGCATTTGCATGTTCACTTGCAAGAATTCCCAGAGTGACCACTGAATCTTTTCCTCCTCCCACGGGAATCAGTAAAGCATCGTCAAGATCAATCCTGAATTTTGAAGGAACAGGAGTGGCATTTTTCTCATAGGAAAATGACAAAAAGTCATTCTGATTGGTTATGATTTTATTAAGATAAAAGAACTCACCCAGTCCCTGGTAATACAATTTTTTCCACCATTTTGTCTGGATAGGCTTCAGCCTGTAAGGTTTAATCATAACGGTGGGAGAACATGCTGCCTTCCAGTAGCTGACCAGCTCTGCCATACCGATATGAAATACCAGGTTATCCATGATCTGATCATCGGGAAGAATTACTGACCAGCTCTTCAGATCGATTGTATGCTCCGGGAAAAAGTCATACCTGTTGCCCAGATTAAAATGGAATCTGAGCATCAGCATATCCTCCTTCAGGCTCCATGAAAAATCTTCATAGGTAAATACAGGATATTGATGCCTCAACTGCTCAAACTTTTTATTCTGGCCCGATTCTGTCATATGAACAATGGTATTCTTTTTGTTGTTTGAAAGTTTGAAGGTATATGCAAAGATAAATGTTTAATTGTTTTAAACACTTTGCGCCCTTAATTTCAAAATCACATCTCATAACCACTTTAAAACAGATCAAAAAATGACCAGTATACTGCAACCCTCACAAGGCAGATTATTGATAAGTGAGCCGGCTTTGCGCGACTTCTATTTCAGCAAAAGTGTGGTTTTACTTATTGAGCATGCAACCGAGGAAGGCTCTTTCGGTCTGATTGTGAACAAGCCCATTCATCTGAAACTTAATGAAGTTGTAAAGGACTTTCCCAAAAACGATTTCCCGCTTTACCTGGGCGGACCTGTTCACCCCGAACGTTTATTTTACCTGCATACACTGGGCGAAAAACTTCCTGGAAGCATTCATGTATTTAACGACATCTATTGGGGTGGAGAAATCAACAAGCTTATGGACCTTATCGATCTGAAACTGGTCGGTCCCGAGCAGGTAAGATTTTTTATCGGTTATTCAGGCTGGGAAAAAGGCCAGCTTAACCGTGAAATGGGTGAAAAATCATGGATCGTAACACAAGCTTCACGCGAAAGTGTGCTGGCACAAAGCCCTGAAGCCATGTGGGGAAACATCCTGAAAAAACTCGGAAATGACTATGCCATATGGGCCAATTTCCCATCAGACCCGATCCTGAACTAATCAGACCTCATCTTATTATTATCTGGCCATATCCTCCAGGTCCGATGCCAGCAGTGCATCAGGATTGCGATTATCTATATCGTGATGTGATGCGTAAAGGACCCTTCCATCGCTGGCGGCAATGATAAACTTCCAGCATTTTTTTCCCGGGTGGGGCATAGTGTCCTCAGGTCCGATTTTATGAAGAAATGCCACATCATCGCGATCCTGTGCAATGGCTTCGGCAATTTCTTCTCGGGTTGCAATTCTCACCCTATATGGGTAATGCCTCCTGATTTTTTCTTCTGAATTGATCTGCGGCGACAATTCATCTTCCAGCAACCAGAGTTCTATGGTTTTCAGTTTTTGATCAATAACATTAAAAAAACGGGTAAGCCTTATCCGTGGTGTGTTTGATTGTTCCAGGGCATAGGTCTGCATAAATTTCACCAGGGCTCCCATTTTGTAGTAATACAATTCCTGGTCTGCATCTACATAGGCAATGGGTACAGAACCCAGATCGGGCATGCTCTCAAAATCACGTTTCTTATCGCCCATCACAAAATTGATGAATTCATAAACCTCTTCCAGGTTATTCTGTTTAATATCGGCAAAAATCATGAATGATGCGTTTTCATTGGTTCGCATCCGCTCAAACTCACTGAAGGAGATATATTTCACCGGAGTAATATGCCA
>JAHYJP010000071.1 GCA_019429055.1 Bacteroidales bacterium | reverse complement strand
GAAGATGTGAGTGCTCTGGACAAATATTTCTTTGAAGAAAACCAGGGCAATTTTCCGATCGGCACATATAAAATCAATTTCATTTCCAACCATGATGAAAATTCATGGGCCGGTTCAGTCTTCGACAGACTGGGTGATGCTATGGAAGCATTTGCTGTTCTTGCCAATACGGTTGAAGGAATGTTCCTGCTTTACAACGGCCAGGAAGCAGGTCTCGACAAAATGCTTGAGTTTTTTGAGAAAGATGAAATTGACTGGAGTGATCTCAAATATCAGAATTTTTACACAAAGCTATTTGACCTAAAAGCCGGTAACAAGGCTCTGTGGAATGGTCTTGCCGGTGGGAAGATGGAACGTGTTAATACCAATGATGATAAGAGTATTTTTGCGTTTATCAGAGAGAAGGATGGAGACAAAGTGTTTGTAGTTCTCAATCTGTCGCCACAATCCCATACAGTTAAATTTACCGGTGATAGTTTTGCCGGAACTTATACTGAACTTTTTTCAGAACTGGAAAAGAATATTGAAGGCGACTTTTCACTGGATATGGAACCCTGGGGGTACAAAGTTTATTACAAATAAGGTTTAAACAGGCTGATAGCAAAAGATGTTGTCTCAAAACTGCCAGTTGGTCGTTGAGCAATTCGATAAACTCATTGTAACACCTGTCGAAACGACATCTGATTATCAGTTAGATACTCACTTCGACAAGCTCAGTGTCCAAATCAAAACTGACTTTTAAGTCAGTCTCTTTTATTGCAGGATTATTTGTTTTCAGCTTTTATAACAGCTTCTTGTGAAATTCTCAACAAAATCAAGGGTCTTTTCTCTGGCTTCAATATAGCCCATATGTCCTGAATTGCGTAAAATCAATGAATAAGCTGTTTCGGTAAGCGCCATCTGAACCCAGATGTTTTCGAATGGTACTCTGCTATCTTTCTGGCCGGCAATAAACATAACCGGGAAGGGTGCATTAATCAGCACATCAAGGGTACTTGTACGGTCTCTCATCCCCAGTTGGGCGGCTATAAGGGCGTGCGGGTTCATGCTCATTGCCTCATCAACCAATATTTGTATTTCGCTTTTGTGAATTTCACGGGTTTCGGGTGCAAACAGATCAGGGATAAAATTCATAAGAAACCTGCTGTGATTATTCCTTATTATCTCAATGGTCCTCTCCCTGGCCTCTTTGTTCTCGTCACTGTCGGCCAGAGATGTGCTGTGAAACAATCCCATTCCCCTGAGCAGTGAAGAGTATTTTCTGGCAAAGGCAAGACTAACATATCCTCCCATTGAATGACCGATTATTACTGCTGATGATATATTCAGGTGATCCGCCACAGCTTTAACGGAGTCGGCCATCATCTCCATTGAATGTACCTCGTTAAGTATACTGCTCTTACCATGACCGGGCAGATCAATCAATACAACCCTGAAATTCTTTGCCAGTTTTTCTTTAAAGTCATACCAGATTTTGAGAGATTCTATAAACCCATGCAAAAGGATAAGAACATCACCGCTGCCGTATTCCTCAAAGTTTATTGAGCCATTTTTAAAATCTATTTGCATTATAGTTCTTTTAACGACATGAATAATTCAATAAAGATGTCTAAAGGACTGCTAAAGATACAGTTTTTTTTATTGTCAATGAAAAAAAATGTGCTTTTGTGTATTTTTTATAACTTTACGCATGCAAGTTTTGTTGTTTAGTCTTGAAAATCATTTAAGTATCTTTTGCCTGTTTTATTTATTCAGGCGAAGTTATTTTTGACTCGTTTGTGAAATGATTCTTTTAACAGAATATTATGATTAAAATGCATGAAAAATTTGAATTTATTAACGATCCATATACACCGAAAATAAAACCATAGTTCATGAATTTATTGAAAAGCCAGATTCTCATTGTTGATGATGATATATCAAGTTTAATATTATTAACCCGCATTCTTGAGTCTTCCGGCTATAGAGTTGAAGGTTCAAATTCAGGTGAAGATGCTTTAGAAAAGGTTAAACAAAAGACTCCTGATCTTATTCTGCTTGATATTCTGATGCCAGGGATGGATGGATATGAAACCTGCAAACGTCTCAAGCTAAACAAAGATCTTGTGGGTGTTCCCGTTATCTTTATTACTGCAGCCAACAATACAAGTGAAATGGTTAAGGGATTTGAAGCAGGAGCCGTTGATTTTATTTCCAAACCCATTAATAAAGCAGAAATTCAGGCTCGTGTGAGTACTCATCTTGAACTTAAACATTCAAGAGATCAGATTGCAGATGTAAATAAAGGCCTTTTGCTTGAAATTGAAAACCGCAAACAAGCCGAAGAAAAGTTTAAAGCCCTGTCAGAAACAGCTTTTGAAGCAGTTCTTTTTTTAAGGGATAGTGCCATCATTGAAACCAATAAGGCAGCACGCGAACTTTTTGGTTTGCAGGAAAACAAGACTGCTTTCCCTTTGATTTCAGAATTTGTTGACTCTGTCGGAGAAAAAATTCTCAGCAAAATAAGCAGGCGAAACGATCATGGTCCATGGGAAGTCAAATTTTTCAGGAATGACGGCACTAAATTTTTCGGCCAGGTGCAACATCAACCCATTCAGTATAAAGGTGAAATGATCAATGTACTGGCCGTAAGAGATATTACAAGACAAAAGGAACACGACAGAGAAGTTCTGAATGCCATTCTTGAAACCCAGGAAAATGAGAGAAAAAGGTTCTCCCGAGATCTGCACGACGGTTTGGGAGCAATTCTTTCAGCTTTAAAAATTTATGCCGGGCTTTTGCAAAAAGAGAGACGTACACCAGCGGAAAAGAATGATTTACTCAACGAAATGAAAACAGCTATAAATCAGGCTGTGGAAACAACCCGAAATATTGCCAATGATCTGATGCCAAGTTTACTTATAGATCACGGACTAATCAAAGCACTCAAATCTTTTGGCGATGCATTGAATAAAACCGGAAGCATACACTTTGAATTCAAATACCCTGATACCTTAAAGATTAATGATAACAACAAAGAAACACATTTATACCGCATTATACTCGAACTCGCCAATAACACACTAAAGTATGCCGATGCCCGCAATATCTATATCAGTTTTTCATTAAAAGATAATAATCTGATTGTGGATTATAAAGACGATGGTAAAGGGTTTGATTTTAAAAAAGCCTATGGTGAAAAGGTTACAGGACAGGGTTTGAAGAATATATCCAGTAGGATCAACTTTTTGAACGGGAGGGGAAATTATCTTACCGACAAAGAAGGTTTTCTCCATTTTTGCATGGAAATACCTCTTTAAAAAGTGAGAATATTGGCATTAACAAGTTTTTTTATCGTTACATTTGCATTTAAGATAAGTATTTAGCTTTCATACCTAAATAAAAAACGGACATGGACACCAAAAAGCTCAGAATAATGATCGTTGAAGATCAGCATATATTCAGAAAGGGACTTATTTTATTATTAAAGGAAATTCCGGGTGTGGAGATTTTCGGAGAGGCTTCCAACGGTCAGGAGTTTCTTGATATGATAAAGAAAGATCAACCTGATATAGTTTTCATGGATATTCAAATGCCCGTTATGAATGGTATTGAAGCAACTAAGAAAGCTATTGAAGATTATCCGGGATTGAAAATTGTGGCCATAAGTATGTTTGGTGAAGAAGAATACCTGGTAAGCATGCTTGAGGCCGGCATAAAAGGGTTTTTACTCAAAACCGTTGAAGAATATGAGCTTCGCAAAGCATTAGAGCTGGTGTCTGATAATAAAAATTATTTTTCTGATGAGCTATTGCCGGTACTTACTAATTCTCTTGTAAGCAGAAAGTCAAAATCATCAGGTCCGGAACCTGAACTTCGCGAAGAACTTACCAAAAGGGAGATGGAAGTGCTCAATCTGATATGCAAGGGTTTTACCATCAAAGAAATTGCCGATCAGTTATTTATTAGCCAGCGAACAGTTGATGGCCATAAGGCTAATCTTTTCCGTAAAACAGGTGTGGACAGCAGCGTTAAACTTGTAACATTTGCCATCAGGAATGGTCTTTTCAAAGTGTAAGAACACGCAGTTCCGTTTTATTTATTCAGCAATCCTTAATAAGTTCGCAGTTTACTTCATTTTTGCTTTCATTTCCTTTTTCAAAATCATCAAAGTTTTTCAGAGTGGTTTCCTTGATCTGATTCAGGCTTTCCTGGGTGAAAAATCCCTGGTGTGCTGTGATCAATACATTCGGGAATATCATCAATCTTGATATCTGATCGTCTCTGATGATTTTCTCAGAAAGGTCTCTGAAAAATAATTTTTCTTCTTCTTCATAAACATCAATGGCAAGCGAACCCAGATGCTCCGATTTAAGCGCATCAATTACCGCAGATGTATCTACAAGTTTTCCCCTGCTGGTATTAATAAGCATTGTGCCCTTTTTCATTTTGCCGAGAGTTTTATCATTTATGATATGATGGGTTTCAGGGGTTAAAGGACAGTGCAAACTTAATATATCACTTTCCTGCAATACCTCATCCATTTCTTTGTAGTCAACTCCGAGTTTTTTCATTGCCTCTGACGGATATTTGTCGTAGGCAACTATTCTGGCTCCCATCCCTGTTAATATTCTGCAGAAAGCCTGTCCTATCTGGCCGGTTCCTATGAGACCGACGGTCTTACCATGAATGGTAAATCCGTTGAGGTTTACCAGAGAAAAATTACCGTCGCGCACCCGGTTGTAAGCTTTATGTGTTTTGCGTGCCAGGGTCATCATAAGTGCCAGGGCATGTTCTGCAACGGCCTCGGGCGAGTAAGCCGGCACACGCAATACCCTTACATTGTATTTTTTTGTTGCTTTAAGATCAACGTTGTTGAAGCCTGCACAACGCAAGGCAATGAGTTTTATACCATTTTCTGAAATCCCACGGATGACATCTTCCTCAAGTTTGTCGTTAACAAAAACACAAACTCCATCGTAACCTTGCGTAAGATTGACCGTCTGAGCACGTAAACGGGCTTCGAAAAATTCGAAATCATGTTTATCTGTTGCGTTTTCAAAAAGTTTACGATCATAGGGTTGGGTGGAAAAGAATGCTATTTTGCTCATGTTGATTTGTTTTCAGGTTTATATTGCGACTTTTTCAAAAAAAAGATTGTATAGTTCAAACAACTTAGAGCAGACAAAGTTTTAAGTATTAAATTACCGGTTTATTGTTTTGTTATTATTGTTTTTCTTTTTACGAAGTATAATTTAGTTGTTTGCTTAAACCGGTAAGATTCGTTAATTTTATTTATGCTGCTAAGGTTGGCAGTTAATTCATTTAAATTATGTTTACCAAGTTAGAAAGAACCAAATATTTGCCGGGGGATAAACCCATATTGGCATGGGATGGAAATTGCGGATTTTGCCATTATTGGGTGCTGCGCTGGAAAATGTTTTCAGGCGAAAAAGTAATCTACGAGCCCTATGCAAAGGTTGCACACAAGTTTCCCGATATAGAACTCCGTTATTTTAAGCAGGCTGTGAGGCTTATAGATGTGGATGGAAGAATTTATACCGGCCCGGCAGCAGCATTCCGGTCTTTCCGATATGGGAAAAGATACCGTTGGCTTATGCCCCTTTATGAGAAATGTAAAATAGCAGAGTTCATCGCCGACCATACCTACAGGATTATTTCCAAAAACAGACCATTTATGTATAAAGTGGTTGTTGCTATGTGGGGAAAAAATCCTGTAAGGCAAAAGCCTTATTGGCTCATATATCTGGGCTCTTTGTTAATTATTTTTGCAGGCTATTCTTTCCTTGCATGAATTTCCGGTAAGAATTTATGTTATGTGTATGTTTCTGATATTCAGGTTTTTTATACGCATAATAAAAGGAAAGCCGAACAATGCACACCCGTTTTTTGTTTACAGGTATCATTTTATTACAACCTAAATACAGAAGCAAATGAAAGCAAATATGGGAACTGCGGATAAAGTTATCCGTGTATTGATTGCATTGGTAACAGGAGTGCTGATTTATGCCAATGTTTTAACCGGCACTTTGGCTATTGTGCTGGGAGTGTTGAGTATCGTTTTAGTACTTACAAGCCTGGTAAGTTTTTGCCCGATATATTCATTGTTTGGGGTAAAGACCTGTAAAACAAAGGAATAGACAAAGACATTTCAGTCTTCTACTGCGTCATTTTTATACCAACCGGCATATTTTATGTAATTATTTGAAATTCTGTCCAGCAAATGGCTGGTCAGCTCCTGGTTATTGTCTTTTATTTTTTTTGCCGGTACTCCGGCATAAACACTTCCGGGTTCAATTATCGTATTCTCAAGGACTACTGAGCCTGCTGCAATAATACTATTGCTTCCTACAACTGCATTATCCATTATGATGGCATTCATGCCCACCAGCACATTATCTTCAATGGTGCATCCATGTACTATGGCATTATGGGCAATGGAAACATTATTGCCAATGCTGGTAGGGGCAGTTTCATAGGTGCAGTGAATGATAGCTCCATCCTGAATATTGACTTTATTGCCAATGCGGATGTAATGCACATCACCTCTTACTACTGCATTGAACCATACACTGCATTGATCACCCATTACCACATCACCAATTATTGTTGCGTTTTCTGCCAGATAACAGTCTTTCCCAAACTTTGGTGTAAATCCTCTTACTGATTTAATTAAAGCCATATCATTCTGTTTTAGGGGTTTTGTTGCCTTTTGCATTGCAATTTCACAAAATTACAATTGTTCAACATTTTAAAGCACGGCTTGTTTAGAATTTCATTAATAGGATATTAAATAAATGTAATATGAAAATTCCACGATTGCAAAATAACACTTATACCCGCGATGCATTGTTTCTGGCTTTGAGCAGTCTGTTTATAACGGCTCTTATCCTGGGAAATCTCATTGGTACAACCAAGTTTATCCATCTTTTCAGTCTAAATCTGCCAGAGTGGTTTCTTCCTTTGGTTCCGTCACTTGTAAGGGATGGCAATGTTTATTCTATGATCGTACCCGCAGGGTTGATTGCATTTCCGGCCACCTTTCTTGCCACAGACCTCATAAGTGAACTGTTTGGCCGTAAAAAAGCCCAGCTGGTTGTTTGGATTGGCTTTAGCGTAAATATTTTCATGATTGTTCTTATGACAATCAATTACTTCCTGCCGAATGCTGATGGTGTAAGTGCAGGGTTGCACCTTTTTGACGGAATTTACGGATTTATGGTCGGAAATACCCTGGCAAGTATGATGGCCTATCTTACTGCTCAAACCATTGATGTGCGTTTATTCCATTTCTGGAAAAAGAAAACCCGGGGTAAGCACCTCTGGCTGCGAAATAATGCATCGACAATGACAAGCCAGTTAGTTGACTCAACCGCAATTATTTCAATTCTTTATATATCGGGGAATCTTGGCGATAGCATAACTGGCTTTTCAGCAGTTATCATTCTGATCATAAACAGCTATATGTTTAAGTTTTTTGCAGCACTTATTGATACTCCTGTAATATATATTCTGGTGGGTTGGTTAAAGAATTTTGATGAAGACCCTATGGGGCAGGCTGATAAAAACAGCTGACATCCCGGGAGCAAAATGGGCTTCAGGTCAGGAATAATAACGCAACTAAACCTTACAGACCCAATAACACCTCTTCAGGTTTTTTCCCGGGAGATAGCATTGAAGCCGGATTTTCCAGAAACTCTTTTAATGCAACAAGAAAGCTTACCGATTCTTTCCCGTCAATAATGCGGTGATCATAAGAAAGTGCCACATACATAATGGGCCTTATTTCAACTTTTCCGTTTATGGCAACAGGGCGTTCAACAATGTTATGCATGCCCAGTATAGCGCTTTGGGGCGGATTGATTATGGGTGTTGATAACATAGAGCCAAATACACCACCATTGGTAATGGAAAAAGTGCCGCCTGTAAGTTCTTCAATGGTAATTTTATTTTCACGGGCTTTTTTAGCAAGTTCTCCGATCTCTTTCTCAATTTCGGCCAGTGATTTTTTTTGCGCATCACGGATTACCGGAACCATCAGACCTTTGGGTGTGCTTACGGCAATTCCGATATCAGCATAATCGGGCATAACAATATGTCCGTCGTCAATCTGACCATTGACCTGGGGATAAAGTGGTATAGCTGATGTTACCGCTTTAACAAAGAAAGACATGAACCCAGGTTTGATACCATACTTTTTCTCAAATTGAACTTTATACTGATTGCGGATATTGATGATGGCCGACATATCAACCTCGTTGAAGGTAGTAAGCATGGCCGTTTCATTTTTAACGGCAACCAGGCGTTCGGCAATTTTCCGGCGCAGAGTGGTCATTTTTATTTTTTCACTCTCCCTGCTTCCTTCCCAGGAAGTTATAGTTGCCTGGCTCTCGCCGGCAGTTTCTTTTTCTTTTAATACCTGGTTTGCAATGGCCTGTAAAACATCTTTACGGGTAATCCTTTTATTGTTGGGGTTTTGAAGGATTTTCTCTGCATCAATCTCCAACTCATCAAGTAACTTTTTCGCTTGCGGACTCAGGGTGAATTCCTCTGCAGCAACGGTTTTCGCTTCTTTTTCTCCGGGTTCAGGTTCAGGTTTTTTCTTTTCAGCTTTTTCTTCAGAACTTTGAATCTCCTTCTTTTCCTCTTCTTTTTCCTTTTCAGGCGATTCTTCAACCTTTGCCTTTTTCTCCCTTTTAACAGAATTGTCAATCTGGCCGATTACCTTTCCGGGTTCAATGGTGGTTCCTTCTTCAATAATGATCTTGATAATACCATCGTCATCGGCGTTTATGGTTAAGGTTGCTTTGTCGGAGTCTATTTCGGCAATTTCCTGATCCTTTTCTACGTAATCGCCATCTTCAACCAGCCATTTGGCCAGCTCAACCTGGGTTATGGATTCTCCTGCTTCCGGAACTCTGATATCAATCATTTTTGTTGGGTTAATGAGTTAATAGTTTATGGGTAAAATCGTTTAAAATCCTGAATGATAGATGTCTACATTGTGTTGAATTGATTCAGGTGGCTGATGCAAAGTTGTTTGCATTCGCGGCAAACGTTTTCACAGTTACAGTCTTCAAAAGCTTTTTCGATGATCTTGTTTTGCTGTATAGTGTGAAACTTGCTCGATCCACTTGCCGGGCTTCCGCTGGGTGGTCGGGCAATAACCCCGGGTTTGATAAAATCAAGAAAATCATTGATAAAATACCATGCTCCCATGTTTTTGGGTTCTTCCTGAACCCAAAGCCATCGGTTGGCATTAGAATATTTCTCTTTCAACTCTTTCAATTCCTTTTCGGGCACCGGGTATAATTGTTCGAGCCTAACGATGGCTGTATTATGATGATTATGCTTTTGTTTATGTTCTTCCAGTTCGTAATAAATCTTGCCTGAGCAAATCACAACACGTTCAATATTTTCAGGATCAGCATTTTCATCATCTATCAACGGTTTGAAACTGCCACTGGCCATTTCATCAAGTGATGAAACACATTTTGGATGGCGAAGGAGACTTTTTGGGGTGAGAATCACCAGCGGTTTTCGATAATTCCTTTTCATCTGCCTTCGCAGAATGTGATAGAGGTTGGCCGGGGTTGTGCAATTGGCAACCTGCATATTATTCTCAGCACATAAAGCAAGGAATCTTTCCATGCGGGCACTGGAGTGCTCAGGTCCCTGGCCCTCAAATCCATGGGGTAAAAGCATGACCAGGCCGTTCATTACCCTCCATTTTTCTTCGCCACTGCTGATAAACTGATCGATGATGATTTGCGCACCATTTACAAAATCGCCAAACTGGGCCTCCCATATTACCAAACTATTGGGACTGGCCATAGCGTATCCAAATTCAAAACCTAAAACACCATATTCTGACAGGAGGGAGTTGTAGATTTCAAAAGGGGCCTGTTTTTCTGAAATATGATTCAGGGGCGAATAACCTTCGGCTGTATCTTCGGTAATAAGTACAGCATGACGGTGAGAGAAAGTGCCCCTTGCCACATCCTGTCCTGAAAATCTTACATGTATACCCTCATGTACCAGGCTGGCATAAGCCAGCAGCTCTCCCATGGCCCAGTCAAGCTTTGTTCCGTTTTCGACCATTTTTCTTCTTTCATCCATCAGGCGGATGGATTTCCTGAAAAAGGATTTATCATCGGGTAGATCTGTAATTTTCTTACCCAGAAGACGAAGAGTTTCCAGGTCCTTTCTTGTGTCAGCGCCATTCTTTATTTGCAGGGAATCGGGTTTGGGAAAGCTTTCCCAGGTTTCCTCCAAAAAAGGATCAATATTCCCTTTTTCAATTTTCTTTGATTCATCCAGTTCTTTGTCAAGGATTTCATTGAAAGTGTCGCGTAGGCCTCTTGCATAATCGTTATTAATGGTGCCTTCATTTATGAGCTTTTCTATATAAATGGCAGCAGGATCAGGATGTTTTTCAATGATGTTGTAGAGCAAAGGCTGGGTAAAACGCGGTTCATCGCTTTCATTATGCCCGTACTTCCTGTAACAAAGCAGATCTATAAACACATCACGCTGAAACTTCTGGCGAAATTGCATGGCCAGTTTTATGGTGTAAACCACAGCTTCCACATCATCACCATTAACGTGAAATACGGGTGATTGAATGGTTTTGGCCACATCGGTGCAATACGTGCTGCTTCGTGCATCAAGATAGTTGGTTGTAAAACCGATTTGATTATTGATAACAAGGTGTATTGTACCGCCGGTTTTGTAGGCCGGAAGCTGCGACATCTGAATTACTTCATAAACAATTCCCTGCCCGGCAATTGATGCATCACCATGAATCAGAATCGGGGCAATCTGCGAATAGTCACGCTCATATTTATTATCGGCTTTTGCCCTGGCAATTCCTTCAACTACAGGATTTACGGCTTCCAGGTGACTTGGATTGGGAGAAATATTTACCTTAATGGTTTTTCCTGAAGCAGTTTCTGTTTTGAGTGTACATCCGAGATGGTATTTTACATCGCCCAGCAAGGTTTCATCAGCGTAAGCCATACCTTCAAATTCACTGAAGATCTTCTGGTAAGGTTTGTGAAGAATATTGCCCAATACATTCAGCCTGCCCCGGTGTGCCATACCTATAATGAATTCTTTAATTCCTGATTCGGCACCCAGTTCAATAACCGCATCAAGGGCAGGTATGAGTGTTTCTCCGCCTTCGAGTGAAAATCGCTTCTGGCCAGGGAAACGCTTCCTGATAAAATGCTCAAAGCCAACGGCTTCAGTGAGTTTTTTCAGGATCTGTTTCTTTGTGTCTGTATCAAAATCCGGAGTGTTTTTACAACCTTCCATTTTATTCTTCAGCCAGTCAACTATTTCGGGCGTACGAATAAACATATATTCGGCCCCCACACTCTGACAATAGGTGGCCTGCATATGTTCTATGATTTTTTTCAGACTTGCCTTACCGATACCTATTTCGCTTCCGGCCTGAAATTCATGCTGAAGATCATCATCACTCAGCCCGAAATTCTGATGATCCAGCGTGGGAGAGTACTGGCGACGGGTTCTTACCGGATTGGTTTTGGTAAAGAGATGTCCTCTCTGCCGGTAGGCGTTTATAAGGTCAATTACATTAAATTCATTTCGGAAAGTACGGCTCTCTTTTTCAGATATATGGCCTGAGTCGGGGTAGTGGGTTTGCGAGAATTCAAATCCTCGGAAAAAGTTCTGCCAGTCGGAACTAACGCTTTCAGGATCAGAAAGATATTGTTGATAGAGGGATTCTATGGCCTGGGGGTCTGCATTGCCCAGATATGAGAATTTTTCCATATGTGTTGTTTTCAAAGGCTTAAGGGTGTATTGCAAATTTAATATTAATTGTTTTATCAGACGGCTGTTTTATAATGTTTAACCTGATAAAACGTAATTTGTTTTTGATTAGAAACAGTAGATTAAATTTAATATTTTTGAAAATAAATATTTTCATGGGTTTTGCTTAAAAGTTAAAAAAGCAAAATATTTAGATAGCATAGATTATTTCATCAAAAAGATAAGCATTTAAATATAATTACATATTATAAAGATAAACAGTTAAAAAATATCTTTTAAAAGCCAAATTTAAGCGAAATGCACTTAAGTGTCATAAAAATTATAGTTAATAATGTCAAATTATTTTGTTAATATTGTGTTTGTGTTATAAATTTATTGCATCAAAAATATTTTAATAAAATTAAGTTAAACTAAAAAAGGAGGAATATGAATTAAGCCATAGAAAAGAAAAACACACAACCATTTTTAAAACATGTTTTACAGGTTTTAATTTTTTTACAAACTAAACTAAAAATTATTATGAAGAGATTTACATTACTACTAACTGTTGTATTTATTAGTATTGCTGCTTTTGGTCAAAGCTATGATATTGATCCGCAGGATTATGAAAAACTGCAAAGGATTAAACTAGAAGAGCGCGAAGCAGCAAAAGCTGAAGTCAATCAACAAGACAGTCCTAAGTTCATTGAAGGAACACCAAGCAATGCTAAAGCTATTGAGTGTCTTGAGGATGCTACTTATTCTAACCCGCCGGTAAATTTCACTTCTGGGGTAACTTCCAATAGTGATGTCGGTTACGAAGCAGCCCAGAAGATAGAAGGCTTTGATGATCCTATTCAGGCAATTCGTTTTTTTGGTATTCAGGGAATTTTCTCTGATGGTTGGACACCAATGAATGATGTTGATCCTTATGATTTTGAAATCAATTTCTATGAAGATAATGCTGGTTTACCAGGTACTTTGATAAGCTCAATTGATGCTACGCTAAACCATGTCAATACCGGTGAACTTTTTGCAGGTGTTTATAATGTTTATCATTGGGATTTTATTCCTTCCTCCCCGGTAGGTGGTTTGCCATCAACTTTTTGGGTTGGCGTTGCAAACACCAATGCCAATGCATGGTTTTTATGGATAGATCAGCCAGGTGGTCCTGGTGCTGCTGCACAGGCAAATCAAGGAGTTTGGGCTATAACAACCTATGACTCTTTTGGTATTTGCCTGGTTCCTGTTTTAGCTGAAGACGATGCTCCTGCAGCTCCTTCTGATTTTTCTGTTAGCGCAGGTGCAATGGGTGCTTTATCAGCAGAGCTGGCCTGGACTAATCCTGCATTGACCTTTAGTGGAGAAACTCTTACCGAACTTGATGAAATTAAAATCACAAGAAATGGTGAACTGATCCATACCATTACTGATCCGGTGATTGGCGCTGCTGCAACATACACTGATAATACTGTACCTGCTGCCGGTACATATTCTTATGGTGTATTTGGTGTTAATACTGTAGGTGACGGCCCTGCTGTCTCTGCCAGTATTTATATCGGTGAAGATGTACCTGCCGCTCCCGGTGATATTACGCTTGTAGCTGACGGTAACAATGGTCATGTAAGTTGGACTGCTCCTACAGAAGGCTTAAATGGTGGTTACCTGAGTGGTGTCGGACTTACCTACACAGTTGTTCGTATGCCCGGTAATGTTGAAGTTGCAGATGACATCACAGCAACTGAATTCCTTGATACTACCGTTCCCGGTATTGGAAACTATTTCTATACTGTAACTGCCAGCAACGACATTGGTGTTGGTGGAACCGGTCAGTCGAATATTGCTCTGCTGAGTGCCGAAGGTGTTCTGATGTATGAAACCTTTGATTATCCTGTAAATGCACTTCCTCCGGGCTGGACAGTTACTGGTGTTGCTCATGCATGGTCAGTTTTCAACTCATCAAATGCCGGTGGTACTGCTCCCGAACTTCGCCTGAGCTGGACCCCCGCTGCAACAGGAATGAGCCGTTTGGTTACTTACCCGGTCGATATAGAAGACTATACTGAACTTCGTTTGAAATTCAGACAATATCTCAACAACTTCTCAACCAATGAAGGTGAGATTGTTGCTATTGATGTTAGTTTTGACGGTGGCGAAACCTGGGATGACATCTGGGAAGTTGTCATTACAGATGATGTACCCGTTGGAGAGTATGAACTTTTCTTTGATGTTCCCGCCGGAAAATCTACCATGCATTTCGGATTCCGTTTTGAAGGGAATTCTTTTAATATCAACTATTGGTATATTGATAATATTATTCTTGAGCCGGTGGTTGAAAATGATCTGGTTGCATTATCTGTAACTGGTAATTCAACTCCTTCTGCCGGTGTTGAAACTATGTATAACATAGCAGTTCAGAATGCCGGTACTGCCACTCAGACTGATTATACCGTAAAGTTGATGCAACAAGGTGGTATTGAAATCGGATCTGTGGATGGTACTGCCATTGAGTTTGGAGAAACACTTACTTTCCAGATCCCATGGACTCCCGGTGTTGATGATGACGGCCCGACTTATCTCTATGGAGTTGTTGAACTTGATGGTGATGAAGTACCTGGTAATAACCAAACTCCGAATCTTAATGTAGTAGTTCAGCCAGGAGATATTCTCGTTGTAACTATTGGAACAGAAACTACCAGTGGTTTCCGTAGGCCATTTGATTTCTGGTATAACAACAGTCTTACCCAGAATATTTATTATCCTGAGGAAATCGGCCTGGGTGGTGGCGTTCTTACTGGTGTTTCTTACTATAATAATTTTACCCAGAATTTGAATGGTCAGCAGATCAGAATTTATGCTGGTGTAACTGATAAAGAAGATCTGACTGAAGGTTTTATTTCTGATGATATCTTTACACTTGTATTCGAGGGTGCTGTTGATTTCCCACAGGGACAAAATGAAGTCTTTATCCCGTTTGCTGTGCCATTCCCCTATGGAGGAGGTAATCTTGTCATTATGACCAATAAAACCTTCTATCCATACGAAGGTGCATCAACTGATGTATTCTTTAATACAAATACTCCTGCCAAACCGGCACGTCAGCGTACCGCTATTTCTGATGGCGAAACCTACGATCCTCTTAACCCACCATCCACCGGTGCAAACGTAGCTTATGTTGCGAACACAAGCCTCTATTTCTCATTAGCCGGTTTAGGTTCACTTGAAGGAAACGTTACTGATGGTACCGATCCGATTGAAGGCGTAAGAGTTCAGATACTGGGTATGCCTGTACATGCAATGACTGATGCCGATGGTGATTATGAGTTCCCTGCCCTTCTTACAGATACTTACAACATTGAATTCAGCAAATTTGGTTACGAAACCGTTGTTATTGAAGGTGTTGTTATTGAAGAAGACGTAGTTACAGTTCAAAATGCGGTTGTACCTGCTCTGAATCAGTTTACTGTTTCAGGAGTTGTACAAGGAAATGATGGAGCTCTGATAGAAGATGCCCAGATTTCAATGGTAGGTTATGATACCTATGCTGCTGTAACAGACGCCAGTGGTGCATTTTCCATTGCGGATGTTTTTGGCGGCACCTACGAACTTACTGTAATGGCTCCTGGTTATGAAGTATATGTTGATGACGCTGTAGTAGTTGACGCAGATACCGATCTTGGAACCATTGAAGTTGTAGAGATAATTTTCCCGCCCTATGGACTTGTCATCGAAACCGAAGGTCTGGAACCCGGTTCTGCACTCTTTACATGGAACGAAGCCGACCTGCTTATGTTATATCAGCATGATGGAGCTATTCCGGCTAATCCTAATGCATTCTATCAGGTTGATTCTAATGTATATGGTACCATCTTTGATTTGTCTAGTTATCCCGATGCTGTGGTAAGTCATATCGATTTCCACCACCTGCAGTGGGGAATACCGAATGATAATTACGATTTCCTTGTTCATATTGTTGACTGGGCCAATTTTGAAGTAATTGAAACTATCGGACCATTAACAACTGCAGTTAATGATGACTGGGAAGAAGAAGTAATGCTCGGAATGGTAAATGTGGCGGGTTATGATCAGGTTGGTATTCTCATTCAACCCCAGGGATATATTCCCACTGATGCGTATCCATGTATTACAACTGATGCAACAGGACCGAGTGGTTTGTCAATCTCTGCTCCATTTAACAATTTAAGTGGCTATACTGTTAATGGACCCACCGTAGGTGACTTCTTTATCAATCTTTGGATCAGCACCGCTTTTGGTGGAGACAAGATTGTTAAGGCAGAAGGTCTTGTATCTGATAATCTTGAACCTGTTGAAACCAGAAACGGTATTTCTATTCCAAGTTCAGAAGTAACTCTGACTCAGAATTTCTGGGAGATGATGCCTGCTAACAAGGTGTTTGAAGGTTTCAACGTATTCCTTAACGATGTGGAAGTTGCATCTGGAATTACAGGAACACAATACTTATTTACAGGTTTACCTGGTGGTTCCCATGTAGCCGGTGTTCAGTCTGTATACACAACCGGAGTTTCAGAAATTGTTACTATCAACTTCCAAGTTGAAGGACCTGAGTTTGCCCGCGCACAAATTATCCACAACTCTGCCGATGCAGCTGTTGCCAATGTGGATATTTATGTAAATGGTGAGCTTGTTCTCGAAAATGTTGGTTTCCGCCAGGCAACACCGTTTATTGACATTGTTGCCGGTGTTACACTTCAGTTGCATGTTGCTCCTGCCGGTGCAGGATTCGGTAATGCTGTAGGACCCATCGAGGTAATGTTCACACCCGGTGAAACCTATGTGGTAATTGCCAACGGTATTGTAAGCGATACAGGTTACGATCCTGCAGAACCCTTCGGATTGTATGTATTTGGCCAGGGCCAGGAAGAAGCCGGAAGTGCTGCTAATACCGATCTGCTTGTATTCCACGGCGCTACTGATGCTCCCGAAGTGAGCGTATGGGCAATGGGTATTGATAATGCATTGTTTGCATTTGAATATGGTGAGTTTGCACCCAATGGATATCTTCCGTTGCCAACCAATGACTATGTGATTGAGATTCGTGACGCATCCGGTGCTACCACCATTGTTGCTTATGAAGCTCCGCTTGCTACTCTTAACCTTGATGGTGAAGCACTCGTTGTAGTTGCCTCAGGATTCCTTAATCCCGCCAACAACAGCAATGGTCCTGACTTTGGCCTTTGGGTAGCTACAACTGCAGGTGGTAATCTGATTGAACTGCCTGTTTATGTAAGCGTTCAGGATATCACAATGGGTCAGGGTAATATTTCTATGTTCCCCAACCCAAGTACTGATATGGTGAACCTGCGCAGCACAAGTGCAATGCAGGAAGTGAGGGTTGTTGATATCAGTGGCCGCATGGTTTATACCCAGGCTATTGATGCTGACCAGCACCAGATCAATGTACGTCAGTTTGAAAGCGGAATTTATTTCGTTCAGGTACTGACTGCTGAAGGTACATTTGTTGGAAAACTTCAGATTCAGAAATAATCTTTCTGATTCATATCTTCTTAAAAAAGGGGAGGCCTTCGGGTCTCCCCTTTTTTTTGACATCAACAGTTGATTTTTAAGGTAATTTATGCCGGATTTTTTTGAAATTTTTACCGGACACTACTAACAAAAAATATTTTT
Organism: Bacteroidales bacterium; assembly: GCA_019429055.1. Taxonomy (GTDB): domain Bacteria; phylum Bacteroidota; class Bacteroidia; order Bacteroidales; family UBA7960; genus SKVR01. Next base: position 302 of record JAHYJP010000071.1, on the reverse strand, counting down.
GTACTTTTGCCCGATTTACGGTAAACATGTTGAATTTCCTTTATAATAAGGGATTCGGCCAGGGCCAACGCATGAAATAGACTAAGAAAATGTCAGGTAATCAATGATTTAAAACTCCTGGATGAAGACCAATTACAGTGGAAAAATCTGGCAAGTATAGTAAAAATTACCAGTGCCAGGGAAGTAAACAATACCAAAACAGAGGAAACACGATGGTTCATAAGTAGTCTCAATGTAAGCGCGGAGATAATGAATAACTGCATCCGTAAGCACTGGCAGGTGGAGAACTCTTTGCATTGGAC
>JAHYJP010000326.1 GCA_019429055.1 Bacteroidales bacterium | reverse complement strand
ATTTAATCCATTTAATCAGCGCTTAAAAATCAGCGTTCCATTTCTTAAGAAAGCACCATTAAAACCCAAATTGCTATGAACCACGATATCATCATTATTGGCGCCGGCCTGGGAGGCCTTACTGCAGGTGCAAAACTGGCCAAACAGGGGAAAAAGGTCTTACTGATCGAGCAGCATGATCGCCCGGGAGGGTGTGCCACAACCTTCACCCGCAAGGATTTTACCTTTGAGGTGGGTTTGCATGAAATGGATGGACCCGGCCCCAGAGACCTGAAAGTAAAAATATTCAGGGACCTGGGGTTGACAGACAAAGTTACCCTGCTGGATGTACCCGAATTTTATCGCTTTGTAAACCAAAGGTATGATGTAGTCGTACCCCATGATCCGGAAGAAGCAACGGCCAGACTTACCGCGCTGTTTCCCGATGATGAAGATGGGATAAAGACCTATTTCTATTATTTGCTGAACTCAAGGAAAATACTCGCAGAAGGGAACCTGGATCCGGGAAAAAGCCTGGGAGAATTTCTCCATGAACATATCCGGAATGAGGATCTGAAACTGATCCTGCTGGGAAATCTCGGGTACTTCCACGATGATCCCTACTCCATTTCACTCATTTATTACATGGTGGCCCAGGGTAGCTATTACGGCGGCAAGGCCAGTTTCGTAAAAGGCGGATCGCAGAAACTTTCCAATGCCCTTGCAGCGGTGATTGAAGAAAATGGAGGAACCGTTAAACTAAACCATCTTGTTACAGAAATCATCTTTGAAGGTGGCCGGCCTGCCGGTGTTCGGTATGAAAGTGTAAAAACAAAAGAAGAATTTTCCGCCTATGCCGGTGAAATTGTTGTGAATGCTTCGGTTCCGGCACTGGCAGAAAAATTACTTCCCGAAAACCATGGAAAGGAGCTTTCAGATAAAATGGTGGGTTTGAAACCCGGCGCTTCACTGCTTACCGTATACTTCGGTTTTCGTAAGCCTTTAAAAGAGATTGGGAACAGGTACTATTCAACCTTCATTTTTGATCCCACCATAAAAACCCAGAAGGATATTTTACCCAACAACCATTCGGGATTTGAAACCCGTGGTTTTACCCTGGTGGATTACAGCCAGATTGATTCCTGCCTCGCCCCCGCAGGAAAGGGAGTTGGCGCCGTGTGCTGTATTGATTATGCTTCGGACTGGGGTGATCTGGATAGGGATTCGTATCTTGAAAAAAAGAAACAGGTGGCTGAAACCATTATTGCCCGCTGCGAAAAACTCCTTCCCGGTTTTCGCAATGCCCTTGAATACGCTGAGGTGGGAACCCCTTTAACCGTAAAACGATATACCTTAAATCCGGAAGGTGCTGTGTATGGCTTTGCACAAAATCCAGGGAAACCCATGGATTATCTGTCTGCTTTACCCGAAAACGTATCCATTGCTTCGGCCTGGGGTAAGTTCGGCGGGGGCTTTTCGGGCTCCATTTACAGCGGTTACATGACTGCAATGGATATCTTAAGAAAAAGGGCTACCTGAATCAGGCAGCCCTTTCATTCTCACTTTTCAAAACCCGAAAAGAGAAATATTTTTATCTGCATGTTGATTACTCCAAAGGCAGCAATACACCGTCAATTACATGAATAATTCCGTTTGAAGCGGAAATATTAGCAGCTGTAATATTAATTTGCTGACCGGCAATGTCGGTAATTACACCATCTGAGTTTACTGTAAATATAGCACCCAGCAAAGTAGTGATTTTACGCGGGCGAACAGGAGGTACAACACTATTTGCAGCCCTGCGACCTTCAACTACGTGATAGAAAAGCACGTCGCGAACCAGTTCTGCAGGCAGATCTGTGATGCCATTAACTTCATCTCCAAGAGCACCGTAAAGAGCTTCAAAAGCATCGTTGGTAGGAGCAAAAACTGTAAATTGGTCGGTTCCGTTCAGGAATAGATTTACCAAACCTGTTTCCAGCTCTTCGTCAACATAAACCAAAGCACTTACCAGCTCACTGAATCCGGCTGCAATAGCTATTTCAGCAATGGATTGATCACCAGGTGCGGTTGCACGGTTTCCTCTTTTGAGATCAACTGACTCGTCTGAGGCTGTGCGCATGCTTTCGGTTTTTACCATGTCTTCAGCCATAAAAGCTTCTTCTTTTTCACAAGCAACAAAAATAACTGCAGCAGCAGAAATGATTGCAATTTTGGTGGTAATACCACTTCCAATAGTTCTAAAAATGTTCTTTTTCATAAGGCAAATGAGTTTAAGTTAATAATGCTGACTGAACGCCATCATGATTTGTTTTGTTTAACTTTTTTTGATTTTCGTTAAACATTATAACATTTATTAACTTATTGGTTTGGTTCCAATTG
>JAHYJP010000325.1 GCA_019429055.1 Bacteroidales bacterium | reverse complement strand
GCACGCCGGTTTTTGTCAATTTTTGAAGAGTATAGCGATCATTACTTTTCAATCTAAATGCATTATTTTTCATTATTTTATGGTATATGTTACCACAAATATAATGTTTCTTTATTAATTTGTCAAACCACTAGGATAGCTTAAGGGCATCTCTAAAAACCCAATGTTGATATAATCATCTGATTGTTAATATATTAATTGATATAAATTCCATTAATTGGTTAGTTTTACAGTATAACAATAAGCAATAATGAAAAACATAAACCCACTTGGCCTTTTTGACGAACATTTTTTAATGGAAAAGCTCACCAAACTTGGTGATCCCCTTCAAAAACTTAATGATTATATCGATTGGAAAATATTTGAAGGCCCTTTAAATGAGGTATATAAAGATGAAGACAAGGACTTGTCCACGGGTGGTCGCCCTCCCTTTTGTAGATTAATGATGTTCAAAGCCCTATTGATCCAAAGCCTCTACAATCTTTCTGATGACCAGTTGGAATACCAAATAGTGGACAGGGCAAGTTTTAAACGCTTCCTTGGATTAAAGAAAAGCGATAAGGTTCCGGACAGCAAGACATTTTGGGTATTCAGAGAGTATCTTATTGAAAAACAAGTAATTGAAAGGTTGTTTATAATATTCAACGAAACACTTGATGCAGCAGGTGTATTTGCCAATGAAGGAAAAATGGTGGATGCCAGTTTCGTGGAAGCACCACGCCAACGCAATACTCGCGAAGAAAATAAGCATATCAAAGAAACCGGAACAGCCCCGGAGAAATGGAAAGAAAAGCCACACAAGCTTTGCCAATAACATTTGCAGGTGCACACAATTGAAAATAGCAGTTGCACCAGTAGTAAATAATGCAGGTTTAATGGGATAGGTATGCCCAAACGTGAAATAAGATATATCATATATTACAGATTACTAATCAGATAGAAAAATAGGGGGGTAAAAGTAGGTTTTTAGAAAGCTGAATATTATATTTGTTTCAAATTACGGCATCGAAAAAAGTTGTTTTTAGAGGTGCCCTTAAAACAAGAATTATGATAAAAAAAATAACATTCTGTTTATTAGCCCTGGTATTTGGTCTTTTTTATAGCTGTGGGAATCAAGGTGCAAAAAGTATGTCCGATGAAAAACCCAACATCATCTTCATCTTTTCCGATGATCAGTGTTACTCAACTATTCATGCTTTAGGAAACGAGGAGATCAAAACTCCGAACCTGGATAAATTGGCGCAGGCTGGGGTGACTTTTACCCACGCATACAACATGGGTGCCTGGCATGGTGCAGTTTGTGCTGCCAGCCGTGCGATGATGAATACGGGGAAATTTATCTGGCGCGCCCATGCTGTTGAAGAGAGACAGCATGAAATGGTGGAAAGAGGGGAGATGTGGGGACAACTGATGCAGAAAGCCGGATACGATACCTATATGACCGGCAAATGGCACGTAAAGACAGCTGCGAAGGATCATTTTGAACATGTGGCTCATGTGCGGCCGGGTATGCCAAACGATGGATGGAACAGGGAACTGACAAAAAAATTGCAGGAGCTGGTGAAGGAAGGAATCTCAGACCTTTCAGAGGTGTTTCCTCCGGGATATTACCGGCCGGAAGGTCCGGATGACACATCCTGGACCCCATGGGATACCTCGTTCGGGGGATTCTGGGAAGGGGGAAAGCACTGGAGCGAGGTACTGGGTGATGATGCTTTATCGTTCATTGATTCAGCGAAAACCCGTGACAATCCATTTTTCATGTACCTGGCCTTCAATGCGCCCCACGATCCGCGACAATCTCCAAAAGAGTTTGTCGACATGTACCCGCTGAAGGATATATCCGTACCGGAATCCTATATAAAAGAATATCCATATAAAGATGAGATCGGCTGTGGCCCGTTGCTTCGCGATGAAGCGCTGGCCCCTTTCCCCCGCACAGAATATGCGGTAAAAGTTCACCGCCAGGAGTATTACGCGATCATCACACATATGGACCAGCAAATCGGACGCATACTGGAGGCTGTTGAAAAATCGGGCAAGGCTGATAATACCTATATCTTTTTTACTTCCGATCATGGACTGGCCGTGGGAAATCACGGATTGATCGGAAAACAGAACATGTATGATCATTCGATGCGTGTACCATTGTTTGTTGCTGGACCGGATGTTCCGAAGAATAAGCGAGAGAAGGTGGATGTGTACCTGCAGGATGTGATGGCCTCTGCACTCGATCTTGCCGGAGTAGAAAAGCCCGAATATGTCGAATTTAACAGCCTGATGCCATTCATCAGGGGGGAAAGACAAGACTCCTTCTATCCAGCCATTTATGGTTGCTACCAGAAAGATCTGCAGCGAATGGT